>JADMIG010000012.1 GCA_015478725.1 Chloroflexota bacterium
CCTCACGGGCGGGTGATCGGAAACCTCCGAAACGACTGATCGGATTGGAGCGAAATCCGCAGACGGGGAGACGGGGCCACTTGCCGGTGATGCACTCCTCGGCAACGTTCGTCAGATCGCATTCGAAGTCGAGCGGACGCTCGCAGAGCAGCTCCCAGGCATCCTGCCGGAAGCGATCCCAGCGTCATGAATCTGGGTGGCCCTCCCGGCCCGGACATCGGGACCAGCAGTCGAAGTCGCACGTTGCTGAGGCGGGTTTCGCGTGATCTGTGGCAGCCTGTCTCTGCCGGCGGCACGGTTCCGAAAAGATGGCGTGTGAAGGGACCCCTCAGCCACAAGCACACGATCGTGCGCAAACAGGAGCGCGAGGAGATCCCGATGACAATCGAAGGTGGCCTTGACGTGCACTGGGCACAGATCACCTTCGACTACCTCGACACGGACACAGGCGAGGTGAGCACCGGGCAGATCCGCCCGGCGACCCGCGCGAACGCGCGCCGCTGGCTGGCTCCCGGTCGCTCGCCACGATGCCTACCCGAACAGCTCGGCCTGCTCAGCCGCCTTCCTGACCGGGCGCGCCTGCTGGAAGGCGGGCAGCACGAGTAAGGGCAGGCTCGGCTTCCTGCCTTCGTCGAGCAGCTCGCGGATAGTGATGATCTGGACGCCCGGGTAGTCCTTGCCTGACACGTCCGAGTGGTAGTACCCGGCCTCGGCGGCTTCGAGCCGCATCGGAGCGGTCGGCTCTTCGAGCGTCACGAATAGGCCCATCGCGGCACCGTGTGCCTGCATGTCACCCTTGAGCTGGGCGACCATGGCGCGGTTCACCGTGCCGCTCTTGACCGAGACGATGCACGTCTCCGGCTTGTTGCCGGCACCAGTGAACGTGATCACGCCGTCGACGCCCTTATCGGCACCCTTCTTCTCGACGCTGCCGCGCGGGGTCGCGCCGACGAGGTCGAGTGCCCACCACTGGAACTGGTAGCGGTGCTCCAGGCTCCCGTCGGCAAGCATGGCGCGGGCACCGGCCACCTCCGTCGGCCGGTTGACGACCTCAACCTCGCCGAGTTCCGGGAAGCTGTCACGCAGCCGCTGCCGCATGACGGCGATCGCGAGGTACGTGATGTCGATCCCGATCCACTGCCGGCCGAGCTTCTGAGCGGCCACCGTTGCCGTGCCACAGCCACAGAACGGGTCGAGCACGATATCGCCCGGCTTTGAGGAAGCGGAGATGATCCGCTCCAGGAGCGCGAGCGGCTTCTGCGTCGGATACGGCAGGCGCTCCGCGCCTTGAGCTTGAACAGGCCGGATGTCGTCCCACCAAGTCCCGAGTGGCATGCCTGGCATCTCGTCGAGATAGCGCTTCTGGCGCGGGACGGTTCCCGGCTTGGACTGGACAATCCGCCCCTCCGCGAACAGCTCCCTCATGCGCTCCTCGCTGAACCGCCAGTAGCGCGTGACGCCGAGGAACTCGTAATGAGGATTGCGCTTCTCCGGCGAGGCGCCGCCCGGCGCCGTGATGTCGCTCAGGGTGAAGCGACGGCCGGTTCCCGGCTCAACACTCCGATAGAAGTCCTCAACGTATTCCGGGTCGTAGGCGCGGTACGGCTGGGTCCAGTAGTAGCTCGAACTCTTCGCGTAGAAGAGGAGAACGTCCTGGAGCCGACCGAAGTGCTTGGCGCCCTGCGCCGCGTCGTTGTGGGACGTCTGCCGCTTCCACACGATCTCGTTGATGTAGTGCTCGGGGCCGAAGATCGCGTCGAGCACGAGCTTCAGGTGGTGGCTCGCGGTCGGATCGCAATGGAGGTAGAGCGAACCGGTCGGCTTCAGCACCCGGTGCAGCTCGACGAGTCGGACAGCCATCTCGACGAGATACGCGAGCATCGGGCTCGGCCGGATGCCCTGATGGAACGCGCCGATGAGCGCGCTCACCGACGGCGCCACCGAGCCTTGGTGATACGAGCTGTTGGTCAGGTAGAGGTACTGGCGCTCGGGGTCCGGTCCCCAGTGCCACGTGTCGTCGAACGCCGTCATCTGCGCGTCGCTGCCGCGCCCTGACTCGTCCTTGAAGATGACGCTGTAGCTCGCGTTCGAGTTGAAGGGCGGATCGAGGTAGATGAGGTCGACGGACTCGTCCGGGATGAAGCGGCGCAGGATGTCGAGATTGTCCCCGTAGTAGAGGACGTTGGTCTTCATTGTTTCGGCTTCCCCTCGCCCATGCCGGGGAGCGTAGCAGCCCGTCGGTGCGGCCGGCGGGGCGATCTCTGCATCGCGGCCGAAAAAGGGGGTGCGATGGGTCGATCTGCGGCGCGACTCGACGCTCGTGGCCGCACGCGACGGCCGGGAGTGTTTGGTCCTATGGGCGTGGTGGTCTCGGCCCCAGGAAGTTCGGCACGATGAAGAGGCTATCCACGACGGGCCTTCGCTCGAGCTCGACCGCGAAAAGCGGTGCGAACGCGATCGCGATCTGGCCGAAACGTCGCCGCCGGCATTCCTCGAGCGTCACCGCGGCCGTGTCGAGGATCTGGCCGAGAGCCGCCCAGTAGAGGTCCTGGCCTTCGTCGGTCGTCCAGCCCCCGAAGGGCTCACCACTCGGATTGCCGATCTGCGGGATACGGTCGTGGATCACGTCCAGATAGCTCGACGAGATCTGTCGGACGGCGTCCTCGGACCAGAGGAGATAGGCGAGCGCTTCTGCCGACAGATTCACGAGTCCGAGCATCTCCCGCACCTTGAGCAGCAGGACCGGCCGGTCCGGCATGCCCCAGACAAGAGATCCGGTGAGCGGGGGCCAGGTCCGCCATACGCGAACGGCGTCCGCAAGCTCGACGAGTGCGTCCCGAATTGCGCGAGCATCGCGGTCGCGTTCGCGGTTCTTGCGGCTGCGATACGCCTCCAAAGCTGCCCAGAAGGCGCCGCCACCGAGGAGGAAGGTCGCAAGCGCGAGAAGTTCCGTGGCCTGTGCAACGTCCATGGCGGGCGATCGTACCCCTCCCCTGCCAACGGTGGCACGTCTGTGGCACGAAGGGTTCGCCTCTGGCGTGAGATTCTTCAGTGTTCGTCCGCATTCATCCCCAGGGCAACGCCGCATACGTCACCGTCACAGATCCGCAGACATCCCCCTGCGAAGTCCGCAGACATCCCCCTGCCAGTTGACTGACCGACGCCTGCGAGCGGACAATCCGCGCATGCCATACCACGCTCGCGTCGTCGACGCCGAACTCGCCGCCTCGCTCGCGAGCGCGGGGGCTGTCCTCGTCGAGGGACCGAAGGCGTGTGGCAAGACCGAGACCGCGCGCCGAGCGACCCGCAGCGAGGTTCTCCTCGACGTGGACCGGCGGGCGCGCCAGGCTGCCGCCATCGACCCGTCGCTCGTCCTCGACGGGGACACCCCGCGGCTCATCGACGAGTGGCAGCGCGAGCCGGCGATCTGGGACCACGTCCGGCGCGCCGTCGACGACCGTGGCGCGACGGGCCAGTTCATCCTGACGGGATCCGCGGTGCCGCCCGACGAGGAGACGCGCCACATCGGGGCGATGCGGATCATCCGGCTCCGGATGCGACCGATGGCACTCTCCGAGTCGGGTCACTCGACGGGCGCGGTCTCGCTCGCAGCGGTCCTGCGCGGCGAGCCGGTTCGCGCGACTGACCCGGGGCTGACCGTCCGGCAGATCGCCGATCTTGTGTCGGCGGGGGGCTGGCCCGGCAACCTCGGCCTCGCCGTCCCGCAGGCCCAGCGCCGCCTGCGCGGCTACATCAACGAGATCGCGCGCGCCGACGTCCAGCGTGTCGACGGGGTGCGGCGGGACCCGCAGGTCGTCACACGCCTCCTGCGCTCGCTTGCCCGGAACCTCGCGACGTCGGCCCCGATCAAGCTGCTCCGGGCCGACGTGAACGGGACGGACGGAAACCTCAAGGAGGAGACGGTCTCGTCGTACCTCGACGCCCTGGCCCGGCTGATGATCATCGAGGACCTCCCCGCGTGGTCTCCCGGGCTGCGCTCCCGAACCCGCCTCCGGGCAGCGTCGGTGCGCCACTTCGTCGACCCGTCGCTCGCCGTGGCCGCGGTTCGCGCGACGCCGGCGCGCCTGCTCGCGGACCTCAACTGGTTCGGGTTCCTGTTCGAGAACCTGGTCGTGCGCGACCTGCGAGTGTACGCGCAGGCGCTCGAGGCGGAGATCTACCACTATCGCGACGAGTCGGGCCTCGAGGCCGACGCGATCATCGAGATGCCGGATGGCCGGTGGGCGGCGTTCGAGGTGAAGCTGGGTCCCGGCGAGGTCGATGCCGCGGCGGAGCACCTGATGAAGCTGCGGGCCCGCGTCGACACGGACGCGACGGGTGAACCACTCGTCCTCGCCGTCATCACGGGCACCGGCTATGGCTACGTCCGCGACGACGGCGTCGCGGTCGTCCCGATCGGCGCGCTTGGCCCCTGACCGAGGCGATCCGCGGCGGGGTACAGCCGAGCGTAGCGACTACCATCGGTCGACGATGACCGAGCAGCTCTCGATGCGTCTCGAGCCGGAGCTCCCGAACCTGCCGCTGGACCTCCGTCCGATGCTCGCCCGATCGGCGCCCGAGCCGTTCGACTCGGCGGACCACCTGTTCGAGCCGTCATGGGGCGGTGAGCGCGCCCTCGCCTTCGTCGAGGCCGCGGATCGGGGACCGCTGCGCCTGCTCGGCGCGCAGGGACGCGATCTCGCCGCGCTCGTCCCCGAGCTCGCTGATCTCCAGAGCCGGACGCTTGCCCGATCGGCGGTCATCGACGGCGAGCTCGTCGTGGTGGATTCCTCCGGCCGGGTCGATCCGCTCGGTCTCGCCGAACGGCTCGCGGGACGGCCGGGCCCGCCGGTCGCCTACCTCGTCTTCGATCTCCTCGTCCTCGACGGTCGCCCGCTCCTCCGCGAGCCGCTCGAACGCCGCCGCCGGCTGCTCCGCGGGGCGCTCACGCCGGGCGACGCGGTCATCGCGGTCCCGGCGATCGTCGGTTCCGGGCTCGCCCTCCACGCCGCCGTCCAGGCCCAGGGCATCACCGGGATGATGGCCCGGGTTCGGGGGAGCCCGTACCTGCCGGGCCTCCGAAGCCGTCTGTGGCGCTGGATCGAGGCCGGCCCCGCTTCCGCGCAGGCTGTCGTCGGCGACGCAGCAGGAGTTTCGGCGGGGACGACGTCACCGGTCCTGACCCTCATCAGCCGCCTGCCCTTCGACGACGTCTGATCCCGCGGTCAGCGCCGGCTGCGGGCCGCGGCGAGGAACGCCCTCACGCCCGGATGTTGACCGTACATGAGGACGCCCGTGGTGTAGACGCGTGCGGCGATCCACATGACGACGCCGATCGTCGCGGCGAGGAGGGCGACGGCCAGCGCGACCTCCCCGAGCGACGCCCGACCCTCCGTCAACCGGACGAGCATGACGAAGGGGCTGAAGAACGGGACGAACGAGAGCGGCGCGACCCACGGCGCATCCACGGCGGAGACGGCGAGCGAGGCGCTGAAGTAGCCCGCCATCGACAGCGCGATCATCGGCATCGCGACCTGCTGTACGTCCTCCTGGCGGCTGACGAGGGACCCCGCCGCCGCGTAGAGGAACGCGTAGAGGGCGAAGCCGAGGATGAAGAAGACGATGAAGCCGGCGAGGATCCCGACGGACAGGCCGGAGATCGGCGGGCCGCCACTCGTGGCGCCGAAGAAGATGCGCCCGACCGGACCCTGGAGCAGGAGGCCGACCAGACCCGCCCCGATGAGGAGGGCGTACTGGGTGAGCCCGGCGGCACCGACGCCGACGACCTTGCCGGTGAGCATCTGGAGGGGCGTGGCGGCGCCGAGCATGAGCTCCATGACGCGACTCGACTTCTCTTCGGCGACGCTCGTCGCGATCCACATCCCGTAGGCCATGATCGTGATGAAGACGAGGATCACGAGGACGGTCGCGAGGATGAGATTGCCGATGGTCTGGACCTCCGTGGGGGCGGCGGCCGAGCCGCTCAGCGGGTGGATCGTGAACGCGCCGATGAGGGCCGAGCCACGCTCGGTGGCGTTCGCCCGCTGGAGGGCGTCGCGGGTGGCGATCCACGTCGCCGCGAGCCGCAGGTAGACGGCTTGGCTTCCCGCCGGGTTGGCATCCGACCGGACATCGAACGTCAGGCGCCCGTCCGGGCCGCGAGCGACGACCATGACCGCCCGGAGATCGCCACGACGGAGGGCCGCGGTCGCCGCGGCGGAGTCGGTCCAGCCGCTGACGACGAACGGCGGGCTGCCACCGGACGACGACGCATAGACCGAGAGGATGGCCGTCGCGTCCGCCACCGGGTCCGTGACGAGCCCCGAGGCCGAGGCCCCGACCACGATGCCGAGCTTCGCCTGGCTGCCGCGCTCGAGCGCCTGGAGGGCGACCGGGGCCTGGCCGAGGACGAGGACGACGATGGCGAGGACGACGGTCGAGACGATGAACGCCCGCCGTCGCACCCACTGGAGGTACTCGCGACGGGCGATGAGGCCGGCGTTCCGAAGGGAGGCGCGATCGACGGTCACGCGGCGGAGCCCGAGCGCGGCGTGGCGGTCGCGGTAGCGGCCTCGACGCCGCCGAGCGAGGCGAGGTGCCGCTCATCAGACGGCGGCCGCCCGACGTGCTCGATGAAGATCGCCTCGAGGGATGGCTCGGCGATCTCGAAGCGTCGAACGGCTCCGTGCGCGATCGCGGCGGCGAGGATCGTCCCCGGATCCGACTCACGGGCGATCTCCACCTCCGTGTAGTCGAGGCCGGATCGGACGACCGTCACGCCCGGGATCTCCGCCAGCCAGGCGAGCTCCCGGTCGTCCTCCATCGCGAGCCGCACGAACCGCCGGCCACTCGCCCGCTTCACGGCGGCCAGCCGTCCGCCGACGACGACCCGCCCCCGATCCACGATCGCGATCGACTCGCACAGCTCCTCGACGGTGTCCATCTGGTGGGTGCTGAAGATGAGCGTCCGGCCGCGCTCGCGCAGCTCGGCGAACGCCTCCTTGAGGAGGGCCGCATTCACCGGATCGAGGCCCGTGAACGGCTCGTCCATGATGAGGACCTCGGGATCGTGGAGGATCGCCGCGATGAACTGGACCTTCTGCTGGTTCCCCTTCGAGAGCTCCTCCGCGCGCCGGCCCGCGTACTCCGGGATCCGGAATCGCTCGAGCCAGGCGTGGACGTCGCGGCGGGCGGTCCGCTCGTCGATCCCGTACAGGCGGGCGAAGAAGACGAGCTGGTCCAGGACCCGCATCCTGCCGTACAGGCCGCGCTCCTCGGGAAGGTAGCCCCAGGTCCGGCGGGGCAGCTCCACGGTGGGACGGTCGCGCCAGGTGACCGTTCCGGCGTCGGCGGCAAGGATGCCGAGCACGATCCGCATCGTCGTCGTCTTGCCCGCACCGTTGGCGCCGAGGAACCCGAACACCTCGCCGGGCTCCACCCGGAACTCCACGCCGTCCAGGGCGAGGACGGTGCCGAACCGTTTCGTGAGTCCGTCGATGACGAGCGACATGACGGGCAGGATAGCCGCCGGGAGCGGTCAGGCCACCCAGGACGTTCGGCGGAACGTGCGCACCGTCTCGGCGAGGAGCGCCGGCCCGAGCGCGACGAGCGCGACGAGGAGCCAGTCGCGGCCGTCGAGCGGGACCGCCCGGAACGCGTCCGCGAGCGGTGGCACGATCGGGATGAGCGCCTGGACGGCGATGACGGCGAGGCAGCCGGCCGCGAGGACCCCGTTCCGTCCGAGTCGGTGGAGCGGGGTCGAGAGGCTCCGGTTCGCGTAGGCGCGGACGGCCTGGCCGACGACGAGGGCGGTGAAGGCGAGCCACCGCTCGTGCTCGAAGCCGCCACCGCTCGCCTCCATGAGGACGAGTGCGGCGACCGCGCTGAACCCGCCGGCCGCCACGATGCGCCCGAGGAGGTCGTTCGTGAGGAGCGGCTTCCCGGCCGGCCGCGGCGGTCGCTCCATGAGATCCGGCTCCGGTGGCTCGCGCTCGAACGCGATCGAGGTGGAGAGATCGATGAACAGCTCGAGCCACAGGATCTGGATCGGCAGGAGCGGTTGGCCGAAGCCGGCGATCGTCGCGATGAGGAGGAACCCGAGCAGCGCCACGTGGGTGGAGACGAGGAAGACGAGGCCTTTCCGGACGTTATCGACGATCCGTCGACCCTCGCCCAGGCCGTACATGAGCGTCGCGAACGAGTCGTCACCGAGGACGAGGTCGCTCGCCTCGCGCGCGACGGCGGTCCCGCTGCCCATCGCGACGGCGACGTCCGCGCGGTGGAGCGCGGGCGCATCGTTGACCCCGTCGCCGGTCACCGCGACGATCCGTCCACTCGCGCGCGCCACCCGTACGAGCCGTTCCTTCTGTTCCGGGGTGCTCCGGGCGACGATGTGCAGGTCGGGAAGCTCACGACGGAGCCGCTCGTCGTCCCAGCCGGCGAGCTCGTCGCCGGTGACGATCCGCGTCTCACCGAGGCCGGCGGCGCGGGCGATCGCCGCCGCGGTCCGGGGGTGGTCGCCGGTGACCACGAGCACCTGCACGCCCGCTCCGGTCGCCACGGCGAGCGCGTCCGCGACGCCGGGCCGGATCGGATCGGCGAACCCGATGAGGGCGGTCACCTCCCAGCCGATCGTCGACCCGTCGAGCGGTTCCCCGGGGTGGACGGCCGTCGCCAGGGCGACGAGTCGCTCACCGTCCGCAGCGGCCTCGTCGACGAGCGTTCGCCATCGTGCGGCGACGCCGGCGTCAGTGCCGACCGCGAGGCCGAGGATCGCCTCCGGCGCCCCGAGGGCGTGGGCGACGAGCGTCCCGTCCGGTTGACGCGACGCGGTCCGCGATGCGGGCAGCGCGTCGGCGACCGGGATCGAGCTGACGAGATCCTGCGGATGGAGGGTCGGATCGCCGTCGAGCGCGAGGATCGCCGACTCGAGCGCTCGGGTGAACGATCCGGCCACGGTTCCGTCCGCGCGACCCCACGCGTCCTCCTCCGCCCGGAGCGCGGCATCGAGGAGACGGCCGCGTCCCACAGGATCGACCACCGGGCCGCCGAGGGTGCGGATCGCGACGACCTCGAGCCGATTCGCCGTGAGGGTTCCGGTCTTGTCCGTGACGATCAGGTCGATCGCCCCGAGGGTCTCCTCCGCGTTGAGGCGCCGGACGAGGACGCCGCGTCGGAGCAGCCGGTACGCCCCGAGGCCGAGGATGACCGCGAGGAGGATCGGCGGCTCCTCGGGGATCGCGGCGATCGCCGCCGAGACTCCGGCGAGGAGGTTCTCGCCGGCCGGCTGGCCGCGGACGAACCCGAGCCCTGTGACGATCGCGATGAGCCCGATCGCGACGACGAGGAGGATGCGGACGAGCCGATCGAGCTCGAGCTGGAGGGGCGACCGACGGCGCTCGGCGCCGGCGAGGTGGGCGGCGATCCGGCCGAACTCCGTCTGCGGACCGATCGCCACGACGATCCCCTCCCCTCGTCCGCCGACCACGCTCGTCCCGGCGTAGGCGATGGAGCGGCGGGCCGTCAGTGGCCCGTCCGCCGGGTCGGGGTCGACCGAGCCGGGCTCCGGGAGCGACTCGCCGGTGAGGACGCTCCGATCGAGGAGGAGCCGCGTGGCGCGGACGAGTCGCAGGTCCGCCGGGACGATGTCGCCCGACCGGACGAGGACCACGTCGCCCGGCGCGAGCTCCGCGGCGGGGATATCGAGGACGGCGCCGGCGCGGCGCACCCGGGCGACCGGTGCCGTGGCGTCGTGGAGCGCCTCGAGCGCTCGCTCACCACGGTATTCCGTGACGACCTCCGCTCCGACGATCGGGATGAGCGCGCCGAGGATGAGCAGCCCGTCGCGGCCCTCGCCGAGCGCGATGGCGAGGACGCCGCTGATGAAGAGGAGGAGGACGAACGGTTCGACCGCCGCCTCGACGATCATGTGGACGACCGACTCGCGGCGGGCCGCCTCGAGCGCGTTCGGCCCGGCCTCGCGGGAGCGGCGTACCGCCTCGTCCGGGTCGAGACCGCGGGCCGGATCCACGCCGAGCGCATCGGCCACCGCCGCGGCCTGGGCGGCGTGCGGATCGGCCGGCATCATCGGCTTCATTATCGGGCGTCACCGGGCAGGCGGAGGGATGCGACTACAATCGACCGACGATGACCGACCGCACGACGCCGACTCGCATCCACGCCGATCGGACGGCGGGGACCCTCGAGATCGCGTGGGCGGACGACCACGTCACGACGTTCGGGTCCACGACCCTGCGCTGGCTCTGCCCGTGCGCCTACTGTCGGGGCGAGGCTGGCATGCCCGGCTGGCTCGACTCGCGTCCGACGCTCACCGCCGAGCAGACGCGACTCGTGGACCTCCAGCTCGTGGGCCAGTACGCCGTGGCGCCGAGCTGGGGTGACGGGCACCAGACGGGGTACTACACGTTCGCGCTCCTGCGGGACCGCTGCCCGTGCCCCGTCTGCACGGCCGGGCGCGCGTCGGACGCCCGTGCACACGACGGATCGACCGCCGACCGCCCGCCGGATCACGCCGTCCATGCCCCACTCGCCACGACCGCGGAGGGATCCACCCGATGATGACCACGACCACCCCGTACATCGCCGGCTGGCGCGTCCAGGAGACGAAGGGCCAGGTGTTCGGGCTCGTCGTCCGGAGCCGCGGCTTCGCCGGCAACTTCGCGGCCGGTCTCCGCTCGCTCGTCGGCGGCGAGATCCACGAATACACCCAGCTCCTCGAGGACACCCGCCGTCAGGCCCTCGACCGGATGATCCAGAACGCGACGCTCATGGGTGCGAACGCGGTCATCTCGTTCCGCTTCGACTCGTCCGAGATCGGCCAGACGATGTCGGAGATCGTGGCCTACGGGACGGCCGTCGTCGTCGTGCCGGACGCGACCGCACCCCAGCCGATCGCCGAATAGTCCCGGCACGCCGATGATGCACACGGGAGTCCGGATCCTCATCGGTGTCGTCGCCGGGGTGATGCTCCTCGGCGGCCTCGTGTTCATCCTCGGCGGCGGATCGCCGGGCGTGGGGATCGAGCTGGTCGTCCTCGGCGGCGCGGGGATCCTCGCCGTGACCCTCGAACGCGGCCGCTACCGCTCCGAGCACGCGGAACGGACGGCGGCGCCCGCCGGTCCCGGCGGCGGCGAGACGGACGGCGCCCTCGAGGCGCGGTTCCAGCGGACGGGCGAGGCGTTCGTGGACCCGACGACCGGCCGCCGGATGCGTGTCTGGCTCGATCCGGGGACCGGCGAGCGCCGCTACCGGGCGGAGGGCTGACCTCGAGCGGGGCCGTGCTACGATCGGCGACCCCGGGCACGGCGCCCGGAACGTCGCTGGAGTCCTCCGCCGGATGACCGCCCTTCGCCCGGGTGTCGCGCGCTCGACCGGCGCCCGTCCGCGGGCGCGGCGCCCGGTCGCCGACGCCCCGTTCCCGTACCTCAACCGCGAGCTCTCGTGGCTCGACTTCAACGCCCGTGTCCTTCACGAGGCACGCGACGATCGGAATCCGCTCCTCGAGCGGGCGAGGTTCCTCGCGATCTTCGCGAGCAACCTCGACGAGTTCTTCCAGGTCCGCGTCGCCGGCCTCCGCCAGCAGGTGGCAGCCGGCTCGGCCTCGGCATCGCCGGACGGCCGGACCGCCGCGGCACAGCTCGGCGAGATCCAGCCGCGCGTCCAGGGCCTCATCGCCGAGCACTCGGCGATCTTCGCGACGGTCCGTGCCGAGCTCGCCGAGGAAGGCGTCGCGATCGTCGACTATCAGGCTGTGGCGGACCACCACGCCCGGCTCCGGGAACGGTTCATCGAAGAAATCTTCCCGGTCCTCACGCCGCTCGCGGTGGACCCGGGCCACCCGTTCCCGTACATCAGCACGCTGAGCCTCTCTCTCGCCGTCGGGATGCGCGACCCGGAGACCGGGGAACGGCGGTTCGCCCGGGTGAAGGTGCCGCAGATCCTGCCGCGGCTCGTCGAGATCGCGCCGCACACGTACGTCCTCATCGACCAGGTGATCGAGGCGAACCTGGACCTGCTCTTCAGCGGCATGGAGATCCTCGAGACCCATCTCTTCCGGGTCACCCGCAACGCCGACCTCGCGATCGAGGAGGACGAGGCGGACGACCTCCTCATGGCGATCGAGGAGGAGCTCCGACGCCGGCGGTTCGGCGAGGCCGTCCGGCTCGAGGTCGAACGATCCATGCCGGCCGCGACGCGGCTCATCCTCCTGCGCGGCATCGGCCTGACGAACGCCGACTGCTACGAGGTGAGCGGCATGCTCGACCTCACCGGCCTATGGTCGATCGTGGAGCTCGACCGGCCGGATCTCCGCGCGCCGACGTGGACCCCCATCGTTCCGGCCCGTCTCACCCCGCCCGATGATGACGAGCCGACAGACGTCTTCAGCGTCATCCGCGCCGGCGACCTCCTCGTCCACCATCCGTACGAGAGCTTCGCCGCATCGGTCGAGCGGTTCATCGCCCAGGCGGCGGACGATCCCGAGGTCCTGACGATCAAGCTGACGCTCTACCGGACGAGCGGCGACTCGCCGATCGTGCGCGACCTCATCCGCGCGGCGGAGCGCGGCAAGCAGGTCGTCGTCCTCGTCGAGATCAAGGCCCGCTTCGACGAGGAGGCGAACATCGTCTGGGCCCGCAAGCTCGAGCAGGCCGGCGCCCACGTCGTGTATGGCCTCGTCGGGCTCAAGACCCATTCGAAGGTCCTCCTCGTGGTGCGCCGCGAAGGGACCGGTCTGCGCCGCTACGTCCACGTCGGGACCGGCAACTACAACCAGAAGACGGCCCGCCTGTACGTGGATCTCGGACTCCTGTCGTGCCGCCCGGAGCTCGGCGCAGACGTGACGGACCTGTTCAACGTCCTCACCGGGCTGTCGCGGCAGCGGTCCTTCCGGCGCCTCCTCATCGCGCCCCTCTCGCTCCGATCCCGCGTCATCGAGCTCATCGAGCGCGAGATCGGCCACGCCGCCGCCGGGCGGGAGGCGCGGATCACCCTCAAGCTCAACTCGGTCGTCGACCCGGCGTGCATCGCGGCGCTCTACCGGGCGAGCCAAGCCGGTGTGGATGTCGACCTCATCGTCCGTGGCATCAGCGCGGTGTGGCCGGGCCTCGCCGGGATCTCGGACCGCATCCGCGTTCGCTCGATCGTCGGCGAGTTCCTCGAGCACTCGCGGATCTTCGGGTTCCGCAACGGCGGTGAGCAGGAGTGGTACATCGGCTCGGCGGATCTCATGGAGCGGAACCTCGACCGCCGGGTGGAGGCCGTGGTGCCGGTCGAGGATCCGGACGCCCGGGCCCGGATCGAGGAGATCGTCGCGGTCATGCTCGCCGACGACCGCCGATCGTGGCAGCTCGGCGACGATGCGATCTGGCGGCGCACGGAGGACCTCCTCCACGCGCCGGGCACGGTCGACACGTTCGCGGCGCTCAAGGAGCGCGCCCTCGCCTCGGGCGCGACCGCCTCCACGCCGCACCGACCCGGCGCGGGCGCGGGTTCGCTCGACCCGCGAGCGTGAGTGCCCGACGATGACCGTCGAACGACCGGTCGAGATCGAGCTCAAGTACCGCGTCGTCGACCCGGCGGTCGGCGAACGCCTCCTCGGCACCGAGGCGCTCGGTCCGTTCCGCGCATCGGCGGCGCCACGGACGGCTCAGCACGAGGATCGCTACCTTGACACCGTGGATGGCGCCCTGGCGCGAGCCGGATTCGCCGCCCGCCTCCGCCAGACGAACGGCGAGACGATCGTCACCGTCAAGGGCACGACGCCGAGCGAGGGGGCGCTCACCCGCCGCGAAGAGCTCGAGGGGCCCGCCGACCGCGCCCTCGAGCCACGCGACTGGCCGCCGTCGGACGCCCGCTCGCTCATCCTCGAGCTGTGCGGCGACGCACCGCTCGTCGAGCTCGTCACCGTGCGCCAGCTCCGCCGCAAGCGCCGGCTCCGCGCGACGGACGCGACGGCCGAGCTGAGCCTCGACGAGGTGGACGTGGTGTCGCGTGGCCGGATCGTGGACCGCTTCGTCGAGCTCGAGGTGGAGCTGACCGGCGGCGACGCCGCCCGGCTCGTGGAGCTCGAGGGGGAGCTCGGGCAGCTCGCGGGTCTCACGCCGGCGCCGGGCTCGAAGCTCCAGACGGCGCTCGCCGCACGTTCGGCCGCGGATGACGAACGGCCGCCCGAGACCCCCGACGACCGGGCGACCGGGGAGAGCGCCGGCGCGAGCGGACCGACGCCCCGCTCCGCGCCGCTCGTCGTCGGCAAGACCCCGGGCGTCGTCGCGGAGGACAGCGTCGCCGAGGCCGGGCGGAAGGTCCTTCGGTTCCACCTCGCCCGGATGCTCGCCCGCGAGGCCGGCACGCGGGAGGGCACGGACCCCGAAGAGCTCCATTCGATGCGCGTCGCGACGCGCCGCATGCGCGCTGCGTGGCGGGTCTTCGGCGACGGCTTCCGGGCGGACCGGACCCGCCGCCATCGACGCCGCCTCCGGGCCGTGGCCGGGCGGCTCGGTGCGGTCCGCGATCTCGATGTCCTCATCGACGCCGCGGAGGCCTACCTCGCCGACCAGGCGGTCGTCGAACAGCTCGCCCTCCAGCCGCTCTTCGCGGCGTGGCGCGATCAGCGCGACGATGCGCGCGTCCTCCTCATCCGCGAACTCGACAGCGACGGCTACGCGCGCTGGGTGGACGAGTTCCGCGACTTCGTCCGCACGGAGGGCCTCGCCTCAGGCTCGGTCCTCCCGACGGCGCCGCACCGCATCCGCGACAGCGCCGGATCGCGGATCTGGGCCGCCTACGAGGCCGTGCGGGCCTACGAGCCGGTCCTCCGCTGGGCGGACGTCAGCACCCTGCATGAGCTGCGGATCGCCGGCAAGTGGCTCCGCTACACGCTCGAATTCGTGCGCGAGTGTCTCGGTCCCGAGGCGGCGGGTCTCATCGCCCGGGTGACGGCGCTCCAGGATCACCTCGGCCTCCTCAACGACGCCGATGTCGCCGCGTCCATGGCTCGCGCCTTCCTTGTCGAGCGGGCCGGCCGGCTGTCGGAGGCCGAGACGGCGGCGATCGGGCGATACCTCGTCGACCGCGAGCGCGAGGTGGCCCGCCTCCGGCGCTCGATCGGCCCGGTCTGGCGCGGTCTCGTGAGCGTGGGCTTCCGGCGCAGCCTCGGTCGGGCGACCGCCGCGCTCTGAACGGCGCGGGCGGCGGAGCCCGGGGTCGACCGTCAGCGGCGCCAACCGTGGGCGATGGACCGAAGCTCGCCCCGCCAGCCCGGCCCCGCGTGTGTCGTCGCGAGCACGGCTCCCTCCCGGATCCCCGTGTCGACGACCGTCATCCGGTCCAGCCCGTAGCGCTCGAGGATCGCCTCCATGATCGCGGTCCCGGCAGGCAGGACCCGTGCCCGGATGGGATTGACCGCGTGGTGGATCGCGGCATAGGCGGCCGGTTCGGCGGTGAGGGTCGCCATCGCCGACGCGAGCCGCGCCCGCGTGAGGGTCCGATCGAGCGCCGCGACCGGCAGGACCTTGAGGAGGTTCGTCGCGGTGCCGCCCACGGCGACAAGCCGCCGGACCTCGGCATCCGGAGCCGAGGCGAGCCGCTCCCGGGCGGCCGCCCGGAGCGACGTGACCTCATCGGCGGTCGGTGGATCGTGGGTGACGCACTGGGCCGTCAACCGCGCCGAACCGACACGCACGCCCCTGGCGACCGCATCGCGATCCGGTCCGACGAGAACGAACTCGCTGCTGCCGCCACCGACGTCGACGACCGCCAGGTCGGCAGCCGGCTCCCGACCGTGGGTCACGCCGATGAGCGTCAGGTACCCCTCCTCCTCATGCGTGAGCACGAGGAGCGGCACGTTGCTCGCGCGCTCTGCGTCGCGAACGGCGAGTCGCGCATCCGCCGCGCGACGGAGCGGCTCGGTGCCGACGAACGTGATGGACGCCGCGCCGAGGTCGCGGGCGATCCCGGCGAAGCGACCGAGGGTGGAGGCGAGCTCGGCGCGCTTCTGGCGCCCGAGGCGGCCTCGCTCGTCGACCGCCGCGCCGAGGCCGAGGAATGCCGACTCGTCGAGGAGCGGCTCGAGGCGATGGCCGGCAACGACCGCGACGAAGAGGTGGACCGAATTCGAGCCCGCGTCAGCCGAGGCCGCGATCACCGGACGCTGGGTACGCCCGAGCGGTGTCCCGAACGACGCAATGAACGCGCGGCGGGGCCCCTCACCCGCCCGCCGGCCCGCCGGACGGTCGGTCGGTTCGGGGCGCCCTCCGGCTGCGTGGCCGGGCCGTGCCGCGAGCGGGAGCCTTCGGGGCCGCCGATCGTCGCCGGACCGTGGCACCCGTCGCCCTGGCCTTCGCCGGGGTGGCGCTCCGACTCGGCGCCGGCGATCCGAGCGTCGACGTCGTTAAGGTCGCCGCGGGCTTCGCCGGGGTGGCCTTCGCGGTCGCGGCCCTGGCCTTCGCCGGGGTGGCCTTCGCCGGGGTGGCCTTCGCGGCCGTCGCCTTGGCTTTCGCCGGCGCGGCCTTCGGTGTGCCTCCACTGCTCGCCGGGCCGGACGCCGGAGTCGGAGGAGGCGCGCTGAGCGTCGCCCGTCGAGACTCGAGATCGGCCACGACCGTCGAGGCCTTGCCGAGCTGTCGCGTCCGACGGGCGACTTCCGCGCGGGCGACCTCGAGCGCCCGATCCACCTTCGCGACCGCTCGCGACCGCTTCGCCTCGGCCGCGCTCGGACGATCCGCCGCCCGGCTCGGCCTGTTCGGGCCTGTCGCGCGCTCTTTCTTGACCATTTCTCCTCCTGCGCCGTGCTGTGGCGTTGCGCCCGTTGCGGTCGGCACGGTCGACGATGATGCGCCGTGAAACGTTAACGTGCGCTCACGTGTCGACGACCGGCCGTTGACTCCGTGCCGCGAGCGTACACCACGGACGAACGACGCAGACCCCTTGCCCCACCAGGGCAGGCGGAAACGCTCCGTCCGGCACTCCTCCCTCCTCCGGCGCCGTTCTGCTCGGGACCGGCGCCGGGCTCCTCCCGACCGGCGTGTCCGACCTCACCGGACACGCCGGTTTCCCACTTCCGCGAGGAGGGCGCGACGTCGTCCGCCGTCCACGGCCGCGCGACGGCCCACTGGCGTTGACCCACGGTTAACGCCTCACCAACCCCGGGTTCATCGGCGCCGCCCACCGTGAGCGGCGTCACGGCGTCGATCCGACCGGAGGCCTGCCCGCCTGCAGGCGGCCTGCCCACCCACAAGAAGGAGACCCTGTTGATCGTTCATCGAATGCGCCTGGCGAGCCTTGGCGTCGCAGCCTTCCTCATCGTCGGCGCGTGCGGTTCGGCTGCCACGCCGAGTCCCGCGGCGACCACCGCCCCGAGCGCCGCCGCGCCCTCGACCGCCTCGTCCGCCGGCACCCCTCCGACCTGCGTCTCGGGGAGCATCACCACCGCCGGCTCCACGGCCCTTCAGCCACTCATCGACGCCGCGGGCAAGCAGTACACCACCGCCTGCTCCGGGGCCTCGATCCAGGTCCAGGGCGGCGGTTCGGGCACCGGACTCACCCAGGTCCTCCAGGGCACGGTCCAGATCGGCGACTCCGACATCACCGCGGAGTCCAAGCTCCAGCCGGCGGATGCGTCGCAGCTCATCGACCACCTCGTCGTCCGGCAGGGCTGGGTCATGGTCGTCAATCCGAGCGTTACCGGCGTGACGAACCTCACGACGCAGCAGGCGAGTGACATCTGGACCGGCAAGATCACGAACTGGAAGGGCGTCGGCGGCAACGACCAGCCGATCGTCCTCATCCTCCGACCGCAGTCGTCCGGAACCCGGGCAGTCTTCAAGCAGGTCGTCCTCAAGGGCGCCCAGGAAGCCTCCGGTCAGGCCCTGACCGAGGACTCGAACGGCGCGGTCACCCAGGCCGTCACCGCCACGCCCGGGGCGACGAGCGTCATCGGCTTCGCCTACTACCAGCAGAGCAAGGGGGCGCTCGTCGGGCTCCAGCTCGACGGCGTGGACGCCACCGTGGCGAACATGGCCAACGGTTCGTACAAGATCCAGGCGTTCGGCCACATGTACACCAAGGGCCAGCCGACCGGTCTGACGAAGGCGTTCCTCGACTACATGCTCAGCCCGGCGATCCAGGGGACGCTCGTGCCGAGTCTGTTCTACGCTCCGGCAGCACAATAGGTCGACGGTCCGACCCGGCACCTGCGCTCGGAGGCCACCACGTGGCGGCGATCGATCTCGTCAGCCCGTCATCGAGCCTGAGGCGCTCGCTCACCGTGAGCGAGCGCCTCGATCCGTCGCGGCGCATCACCCTGCTGGCCGCTGGACTCGTCGTCGTGCTGGTCGGCCTCCTGCTCGCGTTCATCAGCTGGAACGGGATCCAGCTCTTCACCGCGTCGCACGTCCCGATCGCGGAGGTCCTGTCCGCGACCTGGGCGCCCGATGCCGGCGCCGCCACGTCGTTCGGGATCCTTCCGTTCATCCTCGGCACGATCAGCGTGATGGCCGTCGCCGCGATCATCGCCGCGCCGCTGTCCATCGGCCTGGCGATCTTCATGGCGGAGGTCGCGCCGCCATGGGCGCGCGCGATCACCCGGCCGGCGATGGAGATCTTCGTCGGGATCCCGAGCGTCGTCTATGGCTGGCTCGGGATCACCATCCTCGTGCCGTTCCTCCGTGAGAACGGGTCCGGCCTCGGCTTCACGGTCGGGTTCAGCTGGTTCGCGGGGTCCCTCGTTCTCGCACTCATGATCCTGCCGACGATCTCGAGCATCGCCTATGACGCATTGCTCGCCATCCCGGCCGATCTCCGCTCGGCGTCGCTCGCCCTCGGCACGACCCGCTGGCAGACGATCCTCCACATCCTCCTTCCCGCCGGCGCGACCGCCCTGACGACCGCGGTCGTCCTCGGCATGATGCGGGCGGCGGGCGAGGCCCTCGCGGTCCAGATGGTGATCGGCAACCGGCCGGTCATCCCCACGAGCCTCACCCAGCCCATGACGACACTCACGAGCCAGATCACCCTGGACATGGGCAACACGGTCTCCGGCGAGCCGTGGAACGAGGCGCTGTGGACGATGGGGCTCGTCCTCCTCGTGATGTCGCTCGGGTTCGTGGCCCTCGTACGCGTCCTCGGTCGGCGGAGGGTGGTCGGGGCATGAGACGGGCGATCCTCATCGACCGCATGGCGACCGTCGTACTGTGGGCGATCGCCGGGCTCGTCATCCTCATCCTCGGCGCCATCATCGTCCATTTCCTTCTCGCCGCGGTCGGGACCATCAGCCTCGGCTTCCTCGTCGGCGATCCGAGCGACACGACCGTCGGCGGGATCGGGCCGATCCTCTGGAACTCGCTCTACATCCTCGTCCTCACCCTCGCCATCACCGTCCCGCTCGGCATCCTCGGCGGGATCTACCTCGCGGAATACGCCGGCGAGGGCCCCGTGACGACCGCGATCCGTTTCTGCCAGGAGCTCATCAGCTCGGTCCCCTCGATCGTCGTCGGGATGTTCGGTCTCGCCCTCTTCGTGGGCGCCACGCACTGGGGCTTCACCGCGCTCAGCGGCTCGCTCGCCCTCACCGTGTTCAACCTGCCGCTCATGGCGCGCCTCGCCGAGCAGGCGATCCGGGCTGTTCCCGACGATGAGCGACAGGCAAGCCTGGCCCTCGGGACGACCAAGTGGGCGTCCATCCGCCACGTCGTCCTGCCGCTCGCGATCCCCGGCATCGTCACGGGCATCATCCTCACCGCCGGGCGGATCTTCGGCGAGGCGGCGGCACTCATCTTCACCTCGGGGCTCTCGACGCCGACGAACTACGACTTCCTCAACCTCAACGTCACCGACCCTCGCTCGCCGTGGAGCCCGTTCCATCCGGCGACGACCCTGTCCGTCTACATCTGGAAGCTCAACTCGGAGGGCCTCGGCGCGTTCGTCCGGCAGATCGCCGACACGAGCGCGGCCGTCCTCGTCATCATGGTCCTCGGCTTCAACCTCGGGGCGCGCGGGCTGGGCCGGGCGCTCCAGCGGCGGATCACCGGCGCATGATCCATCCCGAACCGACGCGCGAGGCACGCGGCATGGACGCGATCGAGGATCGAGCGGTCGACGATGTCCGCGACCCGAACGAGGGCGACGCCGCGGGGACGCCTCGCGATGCGGAGGCGACCGAGGCGGAGCTCGTGCCCGCGGCGGAGGTCGTGCCGCCCACGAAGCTCGCCCTCCGCGGTCTCCGCGTGTCATACGGCGGCCGTCTCGCCGTTCGCGACGTCGACCTCCGGATCCCGTCCAACGCGGTGACCGCATTCATCGGGCCATCCGGCTGTGGGAAGAGCACGGTCCTGCGCTGCTTCAACCGCATGAACGACCTCATCCCGACGGCGCGGGTCGAAGGTCGCGTCGAGCTCGACGGGGAGGACATCAACGGACCTGACATCATCCCGGTCGAGGTCCGTCGCCGGGTGGGTCTCGTCTTCCAGCGGCCCAACCCGTTCCCGATGACGATCTACGAGAATGTCGCGTACGGGCCCCGCCGTCACGGCGTCCGTGACCGGGCCCGGCTCGACGAGATCGTCGAGCGGTCGCTGCGGAGAGCGGCGCTGTGGGACGAGGTCAGGGACGATCACCACCGGAAGTCGGGCCTCGCCCTGTCCGGTGGTCAGCAGCAGCGGCTGTGCATCGCGCGGACGCTGGCGATCGATCCGGAGGTCATCCTCATGGACGAGCCGTGCTCGGCCCTCGACCCGATCGCGACGTTGAAGATCGAGGAGCTCATCGCGGAGTTGCGCGATAACTTCACGATCGTCATCGTTACCCACAACATGCAGCAGGCATCACGGGTGAGCGACCGGACCGCGTTCTTCACGATGGGCGAGGATCGAGCCGGCTACCTCGTGGAATACGGCCCGACCGCTGCCATGTTCACGAATCCCCGGGAGCGGCTCACCGAGGACTACGTCTCCGGCCGGTTCGGCTGAGACGGAGGGAGGGTCGATGACGGAGGCGCTCCATCACGCGACGCGCGAGCCGCTCGATCGCGAGCTGCGGGCGATCACCGATTCGATCCTCCGCATGGGGAACCTCGTCGAGGAGGCGATCCGGGGCGCGCTCCAGGCGCTGACGGACCACGACGCCGAGCGCGCGCTCGGCGTCATCGTCGGGGACCGGCGGATCAACGAGGCGCAGCGATCCGTCTCGACACTCATCGCAACGACCATCGCGACACAGGCGCCGGTGGCGCGCGACCTGCGCTTCCTCCTCACCCTCGACCACGTGAGCTACGAGCTCGAGCGGATGGGCGACCATGCCGCCAGCGTGGCGAAGCAGTCCCGCAAGCTCGCTCCGCAGCCGCCGCTCATGGGCTACGTGGGCCTGCCCGAGATGGCGTCCACCGTGGCCGGCCTCGTCCACGGCGTCCTTCGCGCCCTCGTCGACGCGGACCAGGAGGCGGCCCGGCTCGTCGCGTCCGGCGACGACGACGTGGACGACCTGTACCACCGGACGTTCGACGAGGTCCTCGACCTCATGCGGGCGGATCCGGCCAACGTCGACCGCGGAGCCCGGATCCTCTTCGCCGCCCACTACCTCGAACGGATCGGCGATCGGGTGACGAACATCGCCGAGGACGTGGTCTTCCTCGCCACCGGCGAGATCGAGGACCTCAATCCCTGATGCGATGATGGGCGATCGGACGCGACGGATCGAACTCCACCTCCTCCGGCACGCCGATGCCGGCGACCCGATGGCGTGGACGAGGCCGGACGCGGAGCGCCCGCTCTCGGCGAAGGGACTCCGCCAGGCCGACCGGCTCGCGCGCCACCTCGCGGCGCTCGACCTCGAACCGGACGCCATCCTCACGAGCCCCAAGGTCCGCGCCGCGCAGACGGCAGAGGCGGTGGCCGTCGCCCTCGGCCGGCGCGTGACCGTGGACGAGCGCCTGGCCGGCGATCTCGACCTCGAGACCCTCGAGGCGATCCTCCGCGACGCCGGTGACCTGCGCCGACCGCTGCTCGTCGGCCACGATCCGGACTTCAGCGAGCTCGTCTCGACGTTGATCGGCGCAGAGCTCACGATGCGCAAGGGCACCCTTGCCCGGATCGACCTCGACGGACCCATCGCCCCGGCGGCGGGCGTCCTCCGCTGGCTCCTCCCGCCGGACGCCCTGCCCGGCGGCTGAACGAGAGACCGAGATCAACGGACCGCTCGCCGCGGCGACCGGCGTCGGGCTCTTCCTCGTCGTCGTCGTCCTCACGATCGCGCGCCCGCGCGGACTCCCCGAATGGGCGAGTGGCGTGGGCGGGGCCGTCGTCGCGGTCGTCGTCGGCCTCGTCGGGCCGGACGCGGCGGTCGCCGCGGTGGTCGGCGACGCAAACGTACTCGCCTTCTTTGTCGGGATGACCGGACTCGCCGCCGTCGCCGAACGGAGCGGCTTCTTCGAGCAGACCGGCGCCCTCGCGGTGCGCTGGTCGGCCGGGAGCGGGCGGCGACTGCTGCTCGCCGTGCTCTGCCTCGGTGCGGCGATCTCGATGGTCCTCTCGAACGACGCGACCGTCCTCATCCTCACGCCGGTCGTGTACGGGCTCGTCGTCGGCCTCGGCGTCGACGCCCTCCCGTACGTCCTCGCCTGCACGTTCATCGCCGATGCGGCCTCGCTGCTGCTGCCGGTGAGCAATCCCGTCAACGTCCTCATCCTCGATGGCGTCGGCGTCCCGGTCCCGGACTACCTCGCGGCGGTCGGGCCGGCGGCGGTCGTCGCGGTCGCCCTGACGATCGTCGCGCTCATGTGGCTGTTCCGGCTTCGGGTGCCACGCCGTCTCCGGCACGCGACAGCGAGCTTCGAACGTCGCCCCCTGCCCGCGGTCTGGATCGCCCTCGGCGGGGTCGCCGTCACGTTCGTCGGCGGGGGCCTCCTCGGCGCTCCGCTCGGCCTCGTCGCCTGCGTCGGCTTCGTCTTCCTCCTCGTCGTGGAGGCGTTGGCAGCGGGCGCGGCGCATCGTCGACCGCTCGACGGCGTGAGCTGGGCGATCCTCGCCTACGTCGCGGGGATGGTCGTCCTCGTCCGGGCGCTGGAGGACCAGGGAGTCGTCCAGGCGCTCGTCGGCACGACGCTCTCGGCCGGTCGGGACTCTCCTGCCGTCATCGCCATCCTCTCGACCGCCGTCGCCGCGGTCGGCGCGAACCTCGTGAACAACGTCCCGATGGCGCTCGTCATGGTGAGCGCCATCGACGGCACCCATCTCGCCGGACCGGTCCGCCAGGCGGCCGCCTTCGGCTCCATCGTCGGCGCCGACCTGGGGCCGAACCTCACGACGGTCGGCTCCCTCGCCACGGTGCTGTGGCTCCTCATCCTCCGCGACCGGGGGATGGACGTCCGGCCCGCGGACTATCTTCGGGTGGGGCTGCTCATCACGCCGCCGATCCTCGTCGCCAGCACCGCCGTCCTCGTCGCGACACTGACCGTGAGGTGACTGCCATGGAACCGCCGACCGTCCTCGTCGCCGTCTCGGGTGAGGAGACCGTGGAGTTCTGGACGGAGGTCCGGGCACTCGTGCCCCCGACCGCCGCCATCGAGATGTTCCACGTCATCGATGACGCCGCGGCCCACCAGATCGGGCTTCGGGCCGCCCATCTGCCAGGCCGCGATCCGGCGCACGGCCTGCCACCCGCGTCCTACGGGGCGGAGCGTCACGGGGCGGAGGCGCTCGTCGCCGACGCGGTGGCCGCCCTGGGTCGGCCGGCGAGCTCGGCCATCGCCCGTGGGCGGCCGGGTCACACCATCGTGGAGCGGGCCGCAGAGCGGCGGGCGGACTGCGTCGTCGTCGGCGTCCGTGCGGCCGCGGTGCGGGTCGCGGCGGATCCCCACAGCCTCGGCCATGCGGCGCGCTTCGTCGTCGACCACGCGCCGTGTCCGGTTCTCCTGGTGCGGCGGTAGGTCCGTCAACCGTCGAGCGCAGGACCCTCCGCGCAGATCGCGACGACCCCGAGCTCGACGAGCCGGGCATACGTCGGCCTCCGCGTCACCGTCCACGCCGCCAGCGCGAGGCCTGCCCGTGCGACGCGGGTCACCGCCGGCTCATCGATCGCCCGCCACTCCGCAGAGATCCCGGCACAGGCGAGATCCGCGGCGAGGGCGATCGTCGCCGGCGCAAGATCTTCGGCATTGAGCCAGATCGACCATTGCGGCGCGAGGCCGTGAAGGCGGCGGAGCGCCTCGGGATCGAAGGACGAGACGACGGCGTCGGCGAGGTGAGGACCTCGACCAGCGGCGAGCACCTCGACCACAGGTCGCCCGATGGGAACCTTGAGCTCGACGTCGAGGAACATCCGTCGGGGTGCGACGGCGAGGACCGCCTCGAGTGTCGGGACGCCGTGGCGCCCGAGCTCGCCGGCCGTGAGGTCCACCGCGGCGCCGGCCACGCCCTGAACCCGTTCGAGCGTCTCGTCATGGAGGACGATCGGGACGCCGTCGCGGGAGAGCTGGACATCGAACTCCAGCCCGTCGCAGGCCGGCACCCGCATCGCGGCCTCGAAGGCGGCGAGCGTGTTCTCCGGCGCGTGCCGGTGGTCGCCGCGGTGGGCGAGCCGGAGGGTCCGCGGGGTGTGGATCGGCGTGTGTCGGTCCATCGGCTCCTCGTCAGACGGCGGTGGCGTCGACGATCGGCGTCGGTGGCTCGACCGTGGGCAGCGGGCCGATCGGCAGCTCGAAGGTGAAGGTCGAACCCCTGCCCTCACGGGATTCGACCCGGATCCGTCCGCCGTGCTGCTCGACGACGTTGCGCGCGATGGCGAGTCCGAGGCCCGTCCCGCCGCCGCTCCGCACGCGTGCCCGATCCACCTTGTAGAACCGCTCGAAAACCCGATCGAGCGACGCCTTCGGGATGCCGATCCCGCGGTCCTCCACCGAGACCGCGACGGTGGCTCCGTCGGTCCCGGCGCGGACCGTGACCTCGCCGCCGTTGGGGCTGAACTTCACGGCGTTGTGGAGGAGGTTGACGAGGACCTGACCGAGCCGGTCCTCGTCGCCACGGACCAGCGGCAGGTCAGGCTCGATGACGATCTCGAACCGCACACGCTGGCGTTCCGCGAAGAGCCGGAGCCGCTCCACGGACGCCTCGGCCAGGCGCCCGAGGTCGACGTCGTCAAGGAGGGCGAGCGCCCTGCCGCTCTCGATCCGGCTCAGGTCGAGGAGTTCGTTCACCATCTGGACGAGGTGCCCGGTCTCGATCTCGATCTTCCCGATCCGATCCCGCATCCGGGCCGGGACGGCCTCGCCCGCCGCGTCGGCATCCCGCGACAAGGTCTCGGCGAGGAGGCTCACCGTGGTAAGTGGCGTCCGGAGCTCATGGGAGAGGTTGTCGATGAACTCGGTCCTGATCCGCTGCAGCCGTCGGAGCTCGGACACGTCCTCGAGGACGAGCCAGACGCCGCCCGGTGACCGCCGGGCCCGGACCAGGAGCTTTGGTCCGTCGGCGTCGGCGGAGACGATCTCCGCGGACACCACCGCGCGGTCGGCCGCCGCAGCGACGATCACCGCCTCGATCCGCGCGTCCACGACCGCCTCGAGCGCCGGGCGACCCAGCATCGAGCCCGGCGAACGGCCGAGGTACCGGTGGGCGGCCGTGTTCGCGGCGTCGACCTGGAGATCGGCCGTCAGGTGGACGACGCCGACGCCGACGATCTCGACGAGATGATCGAGGTCCCGGGCGTCGCGGGCCTCGCGATCCGCCAGCTCGGTGACCCGTGTCTCGAGCTCCCGGAGGCGCTCGGCCACGTCATCCGATGCGTCGACCCCCGCAGTGCGGCGGAGTCGCCGCATCTCGGCGACGCCGCGACGAGGGCCGACAAGTCCCGCGCCGAGGGCCGCGAGCGCCGCCATCGCGACGACGACGATCGCCAAAGGCTCCATGCCCGGAGCATCGCACACTGCGACGAGACGCACCGGCTCCCGCTTGACCTTCGAGTGACTCGAAGGTGTACGGTTCCGGCGATGAACGTCTCCGAGCTCGCCCGACGGGCGGGGATCGCGGCGACGGCGATCCGCTGGTACGAATCGTCCGGGATCCTGCCGCCTGCCCGGCGCCGGGCGAACGGCTACCGCGAGTTCGACGAGGCCGATCTCGACCGTCTCCGGCTCATCGTGAGTCTCCGCGATCTCGGCCTCGGCCCGCGCGAGGCCGCTCGACTCGCCCGTCTCGCCGCGGAGCGTCCGGCCGGACTCGACCTGGATCTCGCGGCGCTCGTCGCCGCGCAGCGCGCGGCGATCGCCAGACGCCGTGCGGACCTCGATCGCGTCGAGGGCCAGCTCATCGATCTCGAGCACACGATCGTCGCCGCCGGTCGCGCGGCAGAGGAGGCAGTCCCGATGTCCGACCAGCCCATCCGCGTCCTGTTCGTCTGCACCGGCAACAGTGCGAGGAGCCAGATCGCCGAGGCATTGCTCGGCCGGATCGGGGGACCGGACTTCGCGGTCTTCTCTGCCGGGACCGAGCCGCGGGTTGTGAACCCGTATGCGATCCGGGTCCTTGCCGAGTCCGGGATCGACTGGTCGGGCGCGCGGAGCAAGTCCGTCGACGAGTTCCTCGAGGAACGGTTCGACTATGTGGTCACCGTCTGCGACCGGGCCCGGGAATCCTGCCCGGTCTTCCCCGGTCGCTACAACGCCCTCCACTGGGGTCTCGACGACCCTGCCGAGGTGGACGGCACCGATGCCGAGAGGCTGGCTGCCTTCCGGCGGACGAACCTCGAGCTTGTCGGTCGGATCCGCCCGTTCGTCGAGCTCGCCCGGAGAGCAGCCGGGAGGTCCGCGGTCGGCGCGATGGCCTGAGCGGTCGGCGGGAACGAGTGGCGAGGTGCGCAGCGAGGTGGGCGGCGACAGTCAGCGACCGACGAGCGTCGCCTCGACCTCCTCGATGGAGCGGGTCGTCCGCTCCCCCGTCGCACGGTCGGTCACCTCGATGCCGCCGGCGGCGAGCGAGCGCGGGCTCACGGTGAGGATCGTCGGCATGCCGAGGAGTTCCGCGTCCGTGAACTTCACCCCAGGCGATTCGTCCCGATCGTCGTAGAGGATCTCCCGGTCGGGACCGGCGGCGAGGGCCGCGGCGTGGAGCCGATCGCCGACCTCCGTCACCCGCGGATCGCGGTTCGCACCGATCGCGACGAGATGGGCGGCGTACGGTGCGACGGCGGCCGGCCAGACGATCCCCTTCTCGTCATGGTGCGCTTCGACGATGCAGGCGACGTTCCGGCCGAGGCCGATCCCATACGAGCCCATGACGATCGGGTGGGCCGCGCCGTCCTCGCCGAGGTACGTCGCGCCGAGCGCCGTCGTGTACTTCGTGCCGAGCTTGAAGATGTTGCCGACCTCGATCCCGTTGCGGAGGACGACCGGCGAGCCGCAGTTCGGGCAGGCGTCGCCCTCCCTGGCGTTGTCGATGTCGGCGACAACGTCCGGGGTGTAGTCGCGGCCGGCGTTGACGTTACGGACGTGCCAGCCGATCCGGTTCGCCCCGGCGACGAGGTTCGGCGTGCGAGCAGCGAGCTCATCGGCGACGACGAGCGTGTCGTGGGCGCCGAGCGGCGAGCCATAGCCGGGCTCCATGCCGGCGGCCCGGATCTCATCGACCTGGGCCGGTCGAAGGCCGCCGATGGCGGCGACCACGTTCGAGAGCTTCGTCTCGTTGACGTCGCGGTCGCCACGGACGATCGCGGTGACGAGCCGACCGTCGCCGGTGACGAAGAAGGCGGCCTTCGCGGTCTCCGCCTCCGCGATGCCGAGGAAGGTGGCCAGGTTCGCGATCGTGGTGGCGCCGGGCGTCTCGACGTCCTCCATCGGGAGGAGGGCGACCGGGTCGGCCGCGGCAGCGCCGGTGGCTGCGGGCGGGCGCACGCGCGCAACCTGACGGTTCGCCGAGAAGCCGCACGACTCGCACAGGACGAGGACATCCTCGCCCGCGACGTTGAGGACCATGAACTCGTGGGCGCCCGAGCCGCCCATCATCCCGACATCGCTCGCGACGGCGATCGCCTGGAGCCCGAGCCGCTCGAAGATCCGCGCGTAGGCGTCGTAGTGGAGCCGATAGCTCCGGTCGAGCCCCGCTTCGTCGCGGTCACAGCTGTACGAGTCCTTCATGACGAACTCGCGGACGCGGATGAGACCGCCCCGGGACCTCGGCTCGTCGCGGAACTTCGTCTGGAAGTGGTAGACCATGACCGGCAGCTGGCGATAGCTCCGGACGATGTCGCGGAGCAGGTCCGCGACGACCTCCTCGTGGGTCATCGCGATCACCATGTCCCGGCCGCCGCGATCCTTGAAGCGGGCCATCTCCGGGCCGATCTGGTCGTACCGGCCGGTCTCCCGCCACAGATCCGCCGGATGGATGACGGGCATGGACAACTCCTGGCAGCCGATCCCGTCCATCTCCTCGCGGATGATCTGCTCGACTCGCTGCGTCACGCGGAAGCCGAGCGGGAGGAGCGAGTACAGCCCAGATCCGAGCTGGCGGACGTAGCCCGCCCGGAGCAGGAGGCGATGCGACGGCATCTCGGCATCGGCCGGATCGTCACGGAGGGTGGCGAAGAACAGGGCTGACAGGCGCATCAGCGAAGGATACCGGTCGGGCAGGCTCGCGCAGGCGCCGCGGGCCGGCGGCCGGCTGGCGCGGGCGGTGCGGCGGGCGGCGCGGGGCGTTCGCGGCGGGCGCGGCGGTGGATACGGATCCCGTCAGATGGTCATCACGCGGGCGTTGGTCGGGACCGCGGTGTCAGATGTGCGCCTGGAGGTCAGATGGCAGGGTTGCGGGCGCACCGATCGCGCATCGACGCTTGTCGAGACCGATCGCGGTGGACGGGGGACGGCAGCCGGCCGACGAGTGTCTCCCTGGTGGTCGTTTGTCAGGATCCGCGACCGGGGCGCGCGACCGCGAGCCGGGCGCCCGCCCGCGAGCCGCCCGCGATCCGCGAACCCCGCGCGGCATTCAGCCCGGGCGGCGGAACCCGTACCCGACGCCGCGCACCGTGTGGAGGAACACCGGGGCGCTCGGGTCCTCCTCGATCTTGCTTCGGAGCCAGTGGATGTGGACGTCGACGGTTCGCGTCTCCCCCGCGTAGTCGTACCCCCACACGTGCTCGAGGAGCTGGTCGCGAGTGAAGATCCGGCCCGGATGGCGGACCAGGAACGCGAGCAGCTCGAACGCCTTCGGCTTGAGCGCGACCGGACGGCCGTCACGGAGCACCCGGTGACCGGCGAGGTCGATCTGGACGCGGCCGAGGTCGATGACCACAGGCGGGGATTCGACGGCCTGCGACTCCGCCCGCCGGAAGATCGCCCGGATCCGCGCCGACAACTCCCGAAGGCTGAACGGCTTCGTCACGTAGTCGTCCGCCCCGAGCTCGAGGCCCACGACCTTGTCCAGCTCGGCGTCCTTGGCCGTCAGCATGACGATCGGCACGTCCGACTCGGCTCGGATGATCCGGCAGACCTCGATCCCGGACAACTCCGGAAGCATGAGGTCGAGGAGGATGAGGTCGGGATGCTCTGCCCGGAACGCCGAGAGTGCGTGGCGGCCGTCGGGAGCGGTCAGGACACGATACCCGTCGGCCTCGAGCGACTCCGCGATCGTCTCGCGGAGGGTGGGCTCGTCATCGACGACGAGGATCGTGCGGGCCATCGATCCTCAGGATAGTCGGCTGCGTTAACGGCGCGTTGCGTCCCGACCCGGATCCGGACTCTCAACCTTCGGGCTGGGTACGCTCGACGAAGAGCTCCGTGAACGATCGGCACCGACCCTCGCGATCGAACTCGAGCAGGAACAGGTTGTCGAAGGTCGTCCGATGTGTGCCGTCGGGATTCGCGTAGCGCGTCTCGCCGGTCGCCACGGCTCGATCGCCGTCGACCGTCCAGGGCGAGTAGCGGGCCTCATAGGTCCCCGGCGCGTCGCGGTTCGCGAGCCAGTCGCCGACGATCGCGTCCGCTCCCACCACCGGTTCTGTGGACGGTCTGTAGCGGTACTCGGCCTCAGCAGCGAACAGCTCGCGGATCGCGTCCGGGTCATAGGTGCGCCACGCCTCGACGTAGTCGTCGAGCCAGCGCTGGACGTCCGCATTGGTCATGTCGCTCCTCCTTGGTCCCCCACGGCCCCCGCAAGGATCCGCGCCGCTCTCGCGAGGCGGGCGAGTGTCCGCTCGTAACCCAGGGCGACGAGCGTCTCGAACAGCGGCGGCGTCGCGGTCCGCCCGGTGACGCCGACGCGGATCGCCATGAACAGGTCGCCGGCCTTCCACCCACGCGCTTCGGCCAGACCACGGAGCGTGATCTCGAGCCCGTCGTGATCAAATGAGACCTGTCCGCCGGCCGCGATCGCCGCGCGGGCCGCGGCCAGACCGTCGAGCGTCGTCGCGGCGTCCCAGCGCTTCGGGACGAGCTCCACCGGGTCGATCACGGGCGCATCGACGAAGAGGAACCCGACGAGCTCGCCGATCGCGCCGAGCGTCGGCAGACGTTCCTGGACGAGTGGGACGAGTGCGGCGATCTCATCATCGGCGGGCATCCGGTCGATCCGGCCGGCGGCCGACTCGGCCGCGAGGAACGGGCGCAGCCGGTCCACGAGCTCGCTGGCCTGCAGGCGACGGATCCACTGTCCATCGAGCCACTCAAGGCGCCCCCGGTCGAACACCGCACCGGCCTTCTGGACGTGCCCGATATCGAACCGCGCGGCGAGGTCCGCGAGCGAGAGGATCTCCTCCTCGGTCCCGGTCGACCAGCCGAGCAGGGCGAGGTAGTTGACGACGGCTTCCCGGACGAAGCCCTCGGCGATGTAGTCGACGATGGCCGTCTGGCTCTTCCGCTTGCTCATCTTCGTCCGATCCGGGTTGAGGATGAGCGGGAGATGGCCGAAATGCGGCTCGGGCTCACCAAGCGCCCGGAACAGGAGGATGTGCTTCGGAGTGTTCGAGAGGTGATCCTCACCGCGGATGACGTGGCTGATCCGCATCGCGGCGTCGTCGACGACGACCGTGAAGTGATAGAGCGGGATGCCGTCAGCCCGGACGATGACGAGGTCGCCGCCGAGCGCCGACGCATCGATCTCCACGCGGCCGCGGACGAGGTCGTCGAACGCGACGACGCCGTCGACGATCCGGAATCGGAGGGCCGGCCGGCGGCCCTCCGACTCGAACGCCGCACGCTCGGCCGCACCGAGATACGCGCATCGGCCGCTGTACCGTGGCGGCAGATGCGCGGCCTCCTGACGCCGTCGCTCGGCCTCGAGCTCCGCGGGCGAGCAGTAGCACGGATAGGCGAGGTCGGCGGCCCGCAGCCGATCGGCGGCCGCGGCGTACAGCGGGAGTCGTTCCATCTGCCGATACGGAGCGTAGGGGCCGCGGGCCGCCTCGCCGGCCACGGCCGGTCCCTCATCCCAGGTCAGTCCGAGCCAGTGCAGTCCGTCGAGGATGTCCTTCTCGTAGGCCAGGGAGCTTCGAGCGACGTCGGTGTCCTCGAGGCGCAGGATGAACGTCCCGCCGGCATGGCGGGCGAAGAGGTAATTGAAGAGGGCGGTCCGCGCCGTGCCGATGTGGAGGGGACCCGTGGGGCTCGGCGCGATGCGGACGCGGACATCGCCGGCGGTCATCGGGAGACCGTCGCCGGGACATGATGGAAGAGCGCCGGATCCGCCTCGCCGGGGATGACGTGGACCAGGCTGGCAGGCCGAAGCCCGAGTGTGGCTCGACCCCGCGGGCCGTCGAGCGTGAGGGAATCGAGCGACGCGGATCTGGCAAGGACGACGATCGGCGCGCCGGGTGTGAGCGCCCTGGCCTCGAGGTACGAGAGGAGGGCGGCGTCCTCTTCGGCCTCCTCGGTGATCCGGTAGATGGTCGCCCGCTGACCCGCCTCGAGATCGGCGAGCGGCGTGCCGGCCGGCCGGCGACGAGCGATCGCCGCGTCGATCGGGTTGCCATGGGGGCACGTCTCGGGATGACCGAGCAGCTCATCGAGTCGGGCCTCCACGCGCGGGCTGATGGCACCCTGGAGCCGCGCCGCCTCCTCGTCCGACTCGGCCCAGCCGAGCCCGACCACGGCGGTGAGGAGCCATTCGAGCAGGGCATGCCGGCGGAAGATCGCGTCCGCCGCGGTCCGTCCCGCATCCGTGAGCGCGAGCTCGCGGCCGTCCGTCTGCGTGACGAGACCGTCCGCGGTGAGGCGGCGGAACATCTCGGAGCTCGCCTGGGTGCTGACGCCGAGGTGCCGCGCCACATGCGCCGCCGTGGCGCGCGATCCGGCCACGGCAGTGATCCGGAGGGCGAGGAGATATTCGCCGGCTGCGCCGGAGATATCGTGGCGGCTCGAGCGATCAGGGCGGTGCGGCACGCCGATGATGGTACGGGACCTCGCGGCGCGGCGGCCGGAGCATCGCGGCGCAGCGCAGGCACGCGCCCACCCGGATCAGGCTCGTCGGCCGGGCCCGATGAGCTCGCGACCGACGGCGACCGCGGTCGCGCCGAGACCAATGATGACGACGACCGCGAAAGCGGAGCCCGCGGTGAGGCCGTTCCCCGCCGCGAGGAGCAGCAGAGTCACGACGATCGCCCCGACCACGGTGACCGCGACGATCCCGATCCCGGGCGCGCGCGACGAACCGTCTCGCGCGGGGCGCGACGAGCGGTTGAGCGGTCCGGTCGGGCGTGAACGGCCGGCGTCGGCCGGGTCGGCGTTGGCCGGCGACCGTGCCGGAACGTGTCCGGAGGCTCGCCTCGCGCTCTCGCCGGGGCCGTTCCCTGCCTCCCCGGGGCGGACGTCGTGCTCGAACGGTGGCCGGTCCGTCGCCATCTGCCGATCGTCGTCCGGCGGTCGTCCGCTCCCGCCGGGCGCCGCCGTTCTCCGCGTCGCGCCGGGCGTGACCGGCGTCCCCCTCGACCCGGGCCGAGGCCGGTCACGGCGACCCCGGGCCAGGTATTCCGGGCCGTGCTTGCGAGGGTCCGCGAACTCCTTCGGGTTGAGGGTCCAGTACGTGCCGGAGGAGCCGCCATACCAGCTCGCGCCCTCCCACTCAGGCTCGAACGGCTCCGCCTCGACGCCGTCGTACGAGGTCGAGGCGGGCGTGCGGCGCGCTCGACGTGCGCGGCCGCCACCCGATGCCCCGGAGCCGGCCGTCTCCGCACCGGGCGTCCGTCCCCCGCGGCCCTCCGACCGTCCCGCGGATCCCCTGGCCGGTCCTGGTCGCTCCGGCTCGGGCCCGCCATCGGCCGATCGCCGGGTGCGCGAGGCGGGACGAGGCCGGCTCGCGCCCATCCGGATGCGCGTGGGACCCTCGGTCAGGGTCTCGTACGCAGCCTGGATGGCGAGGAAACGCGGCAGCGCCGCCGGTCCCGCCGAGTCGGGATGGTAGAGCTTGGCGAGCCGTCGGTAGGCCGCCTTGACGTCACCGAGCGTCGCGTCGCGCGGAACGTCAAGGGTGCGAAAGGGATCGGGCGGTCGAGTCATCCGTGTCGAGTATCGACCTCTCGCTCGTTTCGCGCTCCTGGTTCACGTCGAGCGCTGGACCGCCGGATCCCCCGCGTTGGCGCCGCTCGGCCGTTGCCGCCGCTCAGGCGAAGAGCTCGCCGACCGGCGCGAGATCGAAGGCCGGGATCGCCTCCGCCGCGACGCGGCCATGCGGGTCGAGCGACGCCGGCCGGTGGTAGCGGGCGAGTGCACGCAGGGGCTGGCCGTCGAGCAGGCCGATCTGACGGAGCGCCTCCACGGTCGCGGCCCACGTCGCTCGCTCGTACCCATCGCCGTCCTCGATCTTCACGGCCACGCCGGACGGCCCAACGGTCGCGCCGTTCGTCCGTGACCCCGCGAGGACCGCGATGCCGCGAAGGGCCTCCATCCCGGACTTGCTGACGAGCCGGCCCGGCAGTGCCTTCATGAGCGAGGTATCGAGCCGGTCGCGGGTTCCGCCGATCATCTCCGGCTGGGCGAGCATCGCGTCGCGGATCGTGCGGAGGTGGCGGGCCACCGCGGTCCGGGGGTCGGTGGCCGGGATGGCGTCGGGGTCGGCGAGGAAGGCATAGGCCCGGGCCACCTCGCGGAGCGGCACCGCGTACGTCAGGACGCCACAGCCGTCGAGTGCCGTGCGGAGGGACCCGCTGGCGACGCCGTACGAGCGCTCGACCGCCGCGCGGTACGCGACCTGGGCCGGATGGTCCGGTTCCCAGTAGTCATCGAGGGGCCAGCCCTTGAGCCGCGCGAGGAGGAGGAACACCGAGTGCTGCCCCGAACACATGTGGCGGATCGGCGAGGTCCGCTCTCCGTCACGGGCAAGCCGGGCTGCGGTGAGGGCATCGAGCGGCATGCCCTCGGTCCCACAGCCGAGGAGGGTCTGGCTCACGCCCGCCCGGCGATACATGGCCTGGATCGTCCGGACGTGAAGATCCTCACCCGAATGGGAGGAGGCGAGGATCGCGATCTCGGCGGGCGTCAGATCGAGGGCGACCTCCGCGCCCGCCTCGAGGAGGGCGATCGCGCCGAACGGCTTGACGGTCGAGCGGAGCGTCACGACCCGATCGGGATCGCCGACCATCCGCACGATCCGGCCCCCTGCGTCGACCTCGACGATGTGGCCGCGATGCTCGCTCTCACCGATCCCATTCCGCACCTGGCGGACGAGGACCGGCGCTATCGAGCGCGACGCGCGAGTGACGCGCCCGGTGCGTCCCGTCGCTGCGGCGACGTGGGCCTGCCCGGATGGGACCGCGTCGGGAGGACCGTGTCGGGCAGGCGTGTGGGGGGACGTGGGCACCCCGGGAGGATACCGCGCGGAACGCCGACCGGACGGGCCGGAACGACCGCTCGCGGACTCGAGCCTGCCGTCCGATCCCACCCGGCCGCGCACGAGGCACACCGGCCCGGTGCTACGATCGACCCATCGCCCGGATGCCATGACGGAGTCGAATCGTGCCCGAACCGGCGAACCTCCACGTCTCGCGCCATCCCGCCGTCCTCCACAAGCTCGCCATCCTCCGCGACGCCGCGACCGAGCCGAAGAAATTCCGAGAGGTCGTCCGCGAGCTCTCGTGGCTGCTCGGCTACGAGGCCCTCGCCGATGCGCGGGTACGCCCGCTCGAGGTCGAGACGCCGCTCGAGCAGATGGAGGGCAGCGAGCTCGCGGACCGGATCGGCCTCGTGCCGATCCTGCGGGCCGGCCTCGGCATGGTGGACGCGATGCTCGAGCTGATGCCCACCGCCCAGGTCTGGCACCTCGGCCTGTTCCGCGACGAACGGACGCTGCGGCCGGTGGAGTACTACAACCGTCTCCCCGACTCGGCGACCGTGGACCTCTGCCTCATCCTCGACCCGATGCTCGCGACCGGGGGTTCCGCCACCGCGGCCATCGAGGTCCTCAAGCGCTGGGGCGCCGAGCGGATCAAGCTCGTCAACCTCATCGCCGCACCGGAAGGCGTGGCCGCCGTGAGCGCCGCCCACCCGGACGTCGAGATCTACTGCGCCGCACTCGACCGCCAGCTCAACGGCAAGGGATACATCCTGCCCGGCCTGGGGGACGCCGGCGACCGCCAGTTCGGAACGGGCCGGACGGACTGAGCCGACACCGAGACACCCGAGCAGCGATCGCCACGGTTCGCCCACGCCGCCACCGCTCGAAGGAGACCGGTCCGTGCCCTCGCTCGACTTTGACCGCTTCGACGCCCTCACGTTCGACTGCTACGGGACGCTCATCGATTGGGAGACCGGGATCCTCGCCGGGCTGCGGTCGGTCCTCGGTCCACGTGGGATCGAGCCGCCTGACGATGAGCTCCTCGAGCGGTACGCCGCCGCCGAGGCGGCCATCGAGGCCGGCTCGTATCGTCGGTACCGCGACGTCCTCGCGGGAGCCCTTCGCGCCGTCGCCGCCGCCTATGACGTCGAGCCCACCGCCGCGGAGGTCGCCGTATTCGGCGGTTCGGTCGTCGACTGGCCGGCATTCCCGGACTCAGCGGACGCCCTGGCCCGGCTGGCGGGGCGATTCCGCCTCGGCGTCATCACCAACTGCGACGACGACCTGTTCGCGGCGTCGAATCGGCGGCTCGGCGTGACGTTCGACTGGATCGTGACGGCCGAGCAGGTCGGCAGCTACAAGCCGTCCGAGCGGAACTTCGAGACGGCGTTCGCCCGCATCGACGTCCCGCGCGAGCGCGTCCTCCACGTGGCGCAGAGCCTCTTCCACGACCACGTTCCTGCCCGGCGCTTCGGCCTGTCGACCGCCTGGGTCGATCGGCGCCATGGCCGATCCGGATTCGGGGCGACGCCGCCCGCCGCCACGACGCCGGACCTGACCGTCCCCGACATGGCGTCACTCGCCCGGATCGCGCTCGCCTGAACGCCGCCGTCCTGAATCGGAGAGGCCGGCCCGAGCGGGCCGGCCTCTGGTCTGCGATGGACGCGCTGGGGCTCAGTTCCCGCCCGCGTTAAGCGTGATGGTCTGCATCTGGAACGACGCGCCCTTCGTGTCGACGGACGAGCCGAGCGCGGCGAGGGCCGCGGTGGCGAGGTCCGTGCGGTAGGCGCCGTCGCTCGGCGCAGCCTTGAGGACGCCGTACTTGGTCGCGACGTCGACGGTCTGCGTCCAGAGCGCCGGATCGAGGATGCCGATGCCGTTCGGGGACGGCCAGATGAGGCCGTTGATCTCGTTCATCTGCCATGCCTGGTGGCTCGCCCCGAGCTGCGTCCCCGACTTGAGGACGATCTGGACGCACGCCTGCGGGTTGTCGCGGCAGTAGATCCAGCCCTTGAACGAGGCGCTGAGGAACTTCGTCGCGACATCGGCGTTGCTCCCGCTGCTCAGCCATTTCGCGCTCGCGAAGATCTGGTCCTGGAGCATCGCCGTGCCGATGGCCGGGTCGTTGAAGTTGATGAGGTTGAAGTCGCTCGGCTGGTAGAGGTTCCCGGTCGCCGGGTTCTTCGCCTCGAGGACCTGCGCGTATTCGTTGTAGATCATCGCCTGGGCGACGTCGAGGTCCCCGTTCAGGAGACCGGACATGTCGAAGTTCTGCTTGATGATGTTCTGCTTCAGCGGATCCATGCCGGCCTTGGTCAGCGCGGCGAACAGCTCGGGCTCATTGCCGCCGAGCCACGACCCGATCTTCTTGCCGGCGAAATCGGCCATGGTGGTGATGTTCTTGTTCTTGAACGACACCATCCGGGTGCCCGAACGCTGGAACACCTGGGCGATCGAGACCAGATCCGTCCCGTTCTGGCGCGACTGGAGCATCTTCGGCAACCATGCCGTCCCGATGTCGGCGCCGCCGGACGCGACGACCTGGACGTTGTCCACCTGCGGACCGCCGAGCAGCAGCGTGACGTCGAGCCCGGCATCCTTGTAGTAGCCCTGATCGACGGCGGCGTAGTAACCGGCGAACTGGGCCTGGGCGACCCACTGGAGCTGGAACCTGACCTTCGTCAGGCTTCCCCCGCTACTGCCGCTGCTGCACGCGGTCGCGATGAGCGCGACCGCCACGCCGAGTCCGAGCGCCCTTCGAGGCATCTTCATCGATCGCCTTCCTCCTCACACCTGTCGGCGCATCCCCCGCGGCCTGGAGCCGCCCCGTGCACCGGGAATGGATCGGTCGATGGTAGGACACGGGACGCCCGTTCATCGGCTCGCTTCGCGAGCGGCCTGCCACGGCACGACGAGCCGCTCGGCGACGAGCGCCGCACAATAGAACGCGATCCCGAGGGCGCAGGCGAGGACGATCGCTGCCCACGCGTCCGGGTAGTTCGAAACCCCGGTCCGATTCGTGATGAAGATCCCGAGCGAGTAGAGCGGGCCCCCGAAGAACTCGCCGACGACTGCCCCGATGACGCTCAACGACGTCGCGATCCTGAGCGCCGTGAACCAGAACGGCAGGGCGTTCGGGATGCGGAGGCGGGTGAGCGTCTGGGAGTCGCTTGCCGCGTATGACGCCATGAGCTCCAGCGCTGCCGGCTCCACCTGGGTGAGGCCGCGGACAGTGTTCACCATGATCGGGAAGAAGACCATCGCCGCGACCACGATCATCCGTGGCAGCATGCTCTCCGGACCGAACCAGTTGATCGTGATGGGGGCGAACGCGATGATCGGGACGGTGCTGGCACCGATCGCGATGGGGAGGAGCGTCTCGCGGGCAGTCGCCCAGCGGGCCGTGGCAAGGCCGGCCAGCGTCCCCGCCAACACGCCGATGACGAGCCCCCCGAGCGCCTCCGTCGCGGTGAACGCGACGCCCCGGGCGAGCGTGTCCGGCCACAGTTCGGCGACCCGCTCGAGGATGAGCGAGGGACGCGGGAGGAGGAACGACTGGATCCCGAATCCGATGGACGCCCCCTCCCACACCGCGAGGACGACGACGAAGAGGATCACCGGCGGGAGCCAGTCGGCCGTCCGTCGGAACACGGTCATCCGAGACCCTCGGCCCGGATGCGGGCCCCTTCGGCGCCATCCGCGAGCCCGCCGCGCGGGCCGTCGGCGGCGGTCTCCACGTCGTGGTGCCGGAGCGCCTCCCGGACGCTCGTCACGAGCTCGAAGTAGCGGCCGGTCTCGCGCGTCTCGACCGTCCGGACCGCCGGCAGGTCGATGTCCACGATCCGTGCGATGCGACCGGGTCGGGCGGACATGACGACGACCCGCGTCGAGAGGAACACGGCCTCGGGGATCGAATGGGTGACGAAGATGACGGTGGTCTTCGTGCGACCCCAGATCTTGAGCAGCTCGAGGTTCATCCGCTCGCGGGTCATCTCGTCCAGCGCCCCGAACGGCTCGTCCATGAGGAGGAGCTGCGGGTCGAACGCGAGGGCGCGGGCGATCGCGACCCGCTGCTGCATCCCGCCCGACAGCTGCCACGGATGCTTCGATTCGAAGCCCTCGAGCTCGACGAGGCTGAGGAGCTCGGCCGAGCGGCGCGCCCGCTCCGCCTTCGGGAAGCCCATGATCTCGAGCGGCAGCTCGATGTTCCGGGCGATCGTGCGCCACTCCATGAGGACCGGCGCCTGGAAGACCATCCCGTAGTCGCGGTCGAGGCGGGCCTGGCGGGCGGGCTTGCCGTTGACGCGAACGTCGCCGCTGGTGGCCTCCGTGAGGTCGCCGATGATCCGGAGGAACGTCGACTTCCCGCATCCGGACGGACCGATGAGGGAGACGAACTCGCCGGCCTGGATCGTCAGGTCGATCCCGTCGAGTGCGGGCACTGCGGCCGCGGCCGTTCCGAACACCTTGCCGACACCCGTCGCCTCGACCACCGGCACGGTCAACGGAGGGGTGGGTCGCGGACCGGCGGCTCCCGATGGCTCGGTCGTCATCGGGCGAACTCCGTGGGGTGGTAGCGACCACCGGTGAGTGCCGCCTCGGCCAGCCGGACCAGGCCGACGAACGCGAGGCCCACGAACGAGCAGACGACGATCGTCGCCCAGAGCTTCTCCGGGCCCGAGGTGTAGTACTGGTTGTAGTTGAGGATCGCGCTGCCGAGACCGTCCGCGATGCCGGACGGCAGCTCTCCGATGATCGCCCCGATGACGGCGGCCGCGGCGGCGACCCGGAAGGCCGAGAAGAGATACGGCACGGACGTGGGGAGTCGGAGCTGCCAGAGCACCTGGCGACTCGTGGCCGCGTACGAGCGGAAGAGCTCGAATGCCCGTGGATCCGCCGCCCGCAGCCCGCGGAGCGCGCCGATCGTCACCGGGAAGAAGGTGAGGTAGGCGGAGATGATCGCCACGGAGAGCCACCCCGCCTTGGTCGCGACGACGATGATCGGCGAGATCGCGAGGATGGGGACGGCCTGCGAGGCGACGACGTACGGCACGAGCGCCCGCTCGGCGAGCCGCGAGTGGACGAAGAGGATGGCCAGGCCGAGGCCGAGCGCCCCGCCGAGCGCGAACCCGAAGAGCGCCTCGCGGAACGTGAAGAACGCCTGCCCGACGAGGATGAGCCCGAGGGGCGGACCATTGCGCTGGGCGGGATCGACGAACGCGCGCACGACGTCCCAGACGTGCGGCAGGGACAGGTCCGAGGCGATCCGCCAGGCGAACGGCGGGGTATGGACGTAGTCGATCGCGACGCCGAGGACGATCCCGTGGATCCGCCACGGGTCACCGCCGAGCCACTTCGCGCCCTCCCAAACGACGATGACAGCGAGGACGAGGACGATCGTTCCGAGGACACGGCGACGCCATCCGGCGGGGCGCCCCGTCGCCGTGGCGACGAGCGGCTCGGGCCGGGCAACGGACGCGCCCGTGGTCGCCATCGCCGCCCGCCCGCCGCTTCGCCGCCCGCCCTAGCCGCGGAACGAGCGGTCGGCGATCTCGAGGGCGCGGTCCACGATCTCGAATGCCTCGCCGAGCTGCGCTTCGCTGATGCAGAGCGGCGGGTTCGTGTGGATCGAGTTGTTCGCGATCATCGTGTAGAGGCCGTTCTCGCGGAAGAACGTCCCGATCGCCTTCATCTCGTCGCTCGTGCCGTTGAACGGGGTGAGCGGCTCGTACGGCTCGCGGCTGCGGACGAGGTCGAGGATGCCGAACAGGCCGAGGCTGCGATGGGCGCCGACGCTCGGGTGCTTCGCGGCGAGGGCCTCGTGATGCGCGCGCATGACCTCGCCCATCCGGGCGGCGTTGGCGATGAGGTCGTCCTCCTCGTACACCTCGATCGTCGCGAGCGCCGCGGCGAGGCTCAGCGGATGGCTGCTGTACGTGAGCCCGCCGTAGTACATCTTCGTCTCGAAGAACTCGGCGATGTGGTGGCGCATCGCGACCGCGCCGAGCGGCAGGTAGCTGCTCGTGAGGCCCTTTGCCATCGTCATGAGGTCGGGCACGGTGTCCCAGTGGTCGACGGCGAACCAGCGCCCGGTCCGCCCGAAGCCCGCCATCACCTCGTCGGCGACCATGAGGATGCCGTGCCGATCGCAGATCTCGCGGACGCCGGCGATGTAGCCGTCCGGCGGGATGAGGATCCCGTTCGTGCCGACGATCGTCTCGAGGAAGACCGCCGCGATCGTGTGCGCCCCCTCGTAGCGGATGACGTCCTCGAGGCCCTGCAGGCTCTCGGCGACCGGGCGCGGTCCGGGCTCGCCCCAGCGGTGCGTGTCCGGGTAGCGGACCACCCCGACGATGCCCGGCTCGTTCGCCCAGCGGCGCGGATCGCCGGTGAGGGTCATCGCCCCCATCGTCGCCCCGTGGTAGCTGCGGTAGCGGGCGAGGATCTTGTGGCGGCCGCTGTAGTGTCGGGCGAGCTTGATCGCGTTCTCGATCGCCTCCGCCCCGCCGAGGGTGAAGAAGACCTTGTCCAGGTCGCCCGGCATGATCTCGGCGAGCTTCGCCCCGAGCCTGGCCCGCGGCTCGGTCGCGAAGGCCGGCTGGACGTACTGCAGCTTGGCCGCCTGGGCGCTGATCGCGTCGATGACGCGGCGGTCACCGTGGCCGATGTTCACCGACATGAGCTGGCTGTTGAAGTCGATGATCCGGCGGCCGTCGGGGGTATAGAGATAGATCCCCTCGGCGTGGTCGATCGCGATCGGGTCGACGGCGCCCTGGACGGACCAGGAGAAGAAGGTGTGTTCGCGGGACAGGCGGACGATCTCCTCGGCCGTCATGGCGGGGGCCGTGCTGATACCCATCGGATACCTCGGATCTGTCGGAGCGGGGCGGATCCGGCCCCGCGACGTGCCCTGATGCAGCCGCCTCCCGGCTGCGGGCCCGGACGCGGCGCGCGGTCGCGGCGGGACGACCGTGGTCGCCATTACACCACAACCGGTACCATGCCACGGAGAGGATCCGCGCTTGAGGTGACATGGAACACGGACGTCGTCCGCCCGCCGCCGCCCTCCGGACCGCCGTCCTCGTGACCCTCGTCCTCGCCGCGGGATCGATCGGACCGGCGCCTGCATCGGCCACGGTCCTCGTTCCCTTCACCGTCGCCGGCTCCGAGCCGCTCGGGCCGGGAACCGTCCACACGTGGGGCAGCCTCACCACGGACGCCGGCCCATCGGTGGCGAACATCGTGCGGGTGGATCCAGCCGCCCCGAACGTCCATCTCGAGTCGCTCGTATCGAACGACACAGTCGCCGGGCTGGAGACCGTCTCATCCATGGCCAGCCGGGAAAGCACGCCCGGTCACCGTGTCGTCGCCGCGGTGAACGGCGACTTCTGGAGCGGCTACGGCGGCGTGCTCGCGGCGCCGAACGGCACCCAGATCCACGGCGGAGAGCTCGTGACGGCCCGGCGCGGGTCGCGGCCGCTGATCGGGGTGGATGCGGCCGGCGTCATCCGGATGGATGACGTGACCGAGACGATGACCCTCGACGTGGGCGGCGGGCTCGTGGTCCCCATCACCCGCTTCAATCAGGCCCGCAACGAGTACGAGACCGCGCTCTTCTCGCCCCGTTTCGGCACCTCGACGGGGACCGACGCGACGGGGACCGAGGTCGTGCTCAGCGGCGTTCCCGGCCCGATCGCCCCGAGCGGCACGTACGTCGCGACCGTCCAGTCGATCGGCATCGGCGTCGGCGACACCGCGCTCGCGCCGGGCACCCTCGTCCTGTCGCGGGCGGGGACCGATTCGTACCTCAACGCACTCGTGCCGGGCCAGAGCGTCACGATCGCCACGGCGATCACTCCCGGCTGGGAGGGCGTCACCGAGGCGATCGGCGGAGGCGAGTGGATCCTCCGCGGCGGCGTGGTCGGGGTGAACCCGCCGTGGTCCGGGGCAGGCACCGCCAACGCCCGGACGGCCGTCGGCATCACGGCGGACGGGAAGCTGCTCATCGCCACGGTCGACGGCCAGCTCCCGGGCTACAGCGCCGGCATCGACCTCACGGACCTCGCGGGATTGCTCCAGGGCCAGGGAGCCGTCAGCGCGATCAACTTCGACGGCGGCGGATCGACGACGCTCGTCGCCCGCCGACCGGGCGACGCGATGGCCGGCCTCGTGAACCGGCCGTCGGACGGCGCTCCACGGGCGGTGACGAATGCGCTCGCGGTCGTGAGCACGGCCCCGGACGGGCCGATCGCGGGGCTCGCCATCCGGCCCGCTCCCGCGAGTGTCGCGGTCGGTTCGGCCACGACCTTCTCGGCCGTCGGCTGGGACACCGCGATCAACGCCGTCCCGGTCCCGCCCTCGAGCGTCGGCTGGTCGGCGAGCGGCGGGACGATCGATCCGAGCGGCAGATTCCTCGCCGCCACGCCGGGGCCGGCGATGATCCAGGCGGTCGCCCTCGGCCTGAGTGCGAGCGCGACGTTTCCGGTGGTCGTCGCGACGGACACCACGCCGCCGATCGCCGGCCCGCCGATCGCCTCGTTCGTGACCGGCTGGATGGCCGGCCAGACGGCGATCGCGGTCCAGCTCGCCTGGCCCGCGGCGACCGACGTGGGGAGCGGCGTCGCCGCCTATCACGTGTGGATGAGCGCGAACGGGGCCGCCTACACGGCCGTGCCGCTGTTCGGACCGCTCGTCCGGTCGGCCGTCGTCCGGGTCGCGCCGGGGCCGACGTACCGCTTCGCCGTCGATGCGATGGACGGCGCCGGCAACGTGAGCCCGAAGGCGGTGGGCCCCCGCATCACCCAGACGGTGGTCCAGGAAGGGAGTTCGACCGTGGCCTACCGCGGGCGGTGGGCCCGCTTCACCGCCGCCGGCTACTACGGGGGCGCCGTGCGGGCCGCGACGACCGGCGGGACGTCCGTCACGATCCGTTTTAGCGGATCCGACGTGGCGTGGGTGTCGAGCATCGGGCCGGACCGTGGCGCCGCCCTCGTGTTCGTCGATGGACGGCTTGCGGCGACGATCGACCTGCGGGCGGCGAAGTCGGCCGCACGGCGGGTCGTCTTCCGGACGGGCTGGGCGACGGTGGGCCGCCACGTCCTCGAGATCCGACCACGCGCGACCGCCGGGAGGCCGCGAGTGGACGTCGATGCCTTCCTCATCGAGGTGACGCGACCGGCGCCCTGACGAGGAGCCGCCCGTTCAACGTGTGGGCGCCACCGTCGCGTCGAGCGCATCGCGTGCGGCTCGGGCGCAGCGGAGGATCGCCTCCGCGGAGCGGTCGATGTCGGCGGGCGTCGTCTGCCAGCCGCTCACGGAGACCCGCATGGCCGTCATGTCGTGCCACGTCGTCCCACCGAGCCAGCACGTGCCGTCGGCCTGGACGCGGGCGATGACGTCGCGGGTCAGCGCATCCGCCGCCGGGTCGGGGCTCGGAGCCGCCGCCGGGTCGTTCGGCAAGAATCGGACGAGCACCTGGTTGAGCACCACCTCGTTGAGGATCGCGACCCCCGCTTCGGTCGCCAGCCCTTCCGCCATCCGGGAGGCGTTCGTGCAGTCGCGCTCGATGAGCTCGGCGAGCCCCTGCCGCCCGAGGGACGCGAGGGCGGCCCAGACCGCGAAGCCGCGCGCCCGGCGCGACGACTCGGGTACCCAGTTGTAGCTGTCGCGTTCGGCCCCGCCGGTCTCCACGTAGTACGCCGCCCCAAGGCGCATCGCCACCTGGTGCGCAGCCACGTCGCGGACGAACACGAGTCCCGAGTCGTACGGCACGTTGAGCCACTTGTGGGCATCCGTCGTCCACGAGTCCGCGAGCTCGATGCCGGCGACGAGGTGCCGCCGCGCGGGTGCCACGGCCGCCCACAGTCCAAAGGCACCGTCCACGTGGAGCCAGCCGCCGTGGCCGCGCACGGCGGCGACGATCTCCGGCAATGGATCGAACGCGCCACTGTTCACGTTGCCGGACTGGGCGCAGACGATGGTCGGCCCGTCGAGGCCGGCGAGGGTCGCCCGAAGGGCGTCCGGTCGCATCCGGCCCTGCCCGTCCGCGGCGACCCGATGGACATGGCGGGCGCCCCGCCCCAGGCCGAGCATCTGGAGTGACGCGAAGATCGTCACGTGCGCCTCGGCGCCGACGACGACGTTGATCGGTGGGGCCCCGACGAGTCCCTCCTCCTCCACGTCCCAGCCCACGTCGCGGAGGACGCGGTCACGGGCCGCCGCGAGCGCCGTGAAGGTCGCCATCGTCGCCCCGGTCGGAAAGCCGACGCTCGTTCCGCTCGGAAGGCCGAACAGCTCGACGAGCCATCGCCCGGCCACCTCCTCGGCGACGGCCGCCGCGGGCGACAGCGCGTAGAGCCCGGCGTTCTGGTTCCAGGCGGTCGTCAGCCAGTCTGCCGCGGTCGCCGCGGGATGCCCGCTGCCCACGACGAAGCCAAAGTAGCGCGGCCCGGCGGACGCGACGAGGCCCGGGTCCGCCGCGGCGGCCAGCCGCTCGATGACCTCACGGGGCTCCGTGGTGGCCTCGGGCAGGGGGCCGCCGAGCGCTGCGCGCAGGGCATCGAGGTCGACCGGTCGCGCTACCGGCCGCTCGTCCAGGCCTGCCCGGTAGTCGGCCGCCAGTCTCGCCGTGCGCCCGAACAGTGCGCGCTCGTCCATCGTCCACCTCGTGCGTGTTCGGCCGATCGTACCGCCCTTCGACCGCCGCAGCCCCGGTGTACGATTCCGTCCTTCGATCGGCAACTGCGAATCATCGGACTCGACGCAGTCGAGCGTCTCGAGGAGGGACCCGACCATGCCCCGGATCGTGCGCGGTGCGCTGCTCCAGGCGAGCTGGACCGGCGACAAGGAAACGATGATCCAGAAGCACGAGCAGGCCGCCCACGACGCCGCGAAGCAGGGCGCCCAGGTCATGTGCTTCCAGGAGCTGTTCTACGGCCCGTACTTCTGCCAGGTCCAGGAGCCGCAGTACTACTCGTACACGGAGCTCATCCCGGATGGTCCGACGACCGCCCGGATGCAGGCCCTCGCGAAGGAGACCGGGATGGTCCTCGTCGTGCCGATGTACGAGGAGGACGAGACGGCGAGCGGGATCTACTACAACACGGCGGCGGTCATCGACGCCGACGGGACCTATCTCGGCAAGTACCGCAAGACGCACATCCCGCACGTCAAGGGCTTCTGGGAGAAGTACTACTTCCGGCCGGGCAACCTCGGCTACCCGGTATTCGAGACGGCCGTCGGCAAGGTCGGCGTGTACATCTGCTACGACCGCCATTTCCCCGAGGGGGCACGGGCGCTCGGCCTCAACGGCGCAGAGATGGTGTTCATCCCGAGCGCGACATCGCGCGGCCTGTCCGAGTACCTCTGGAGGATCGAGCAGGTCAGCCACGCCGTCGCCAACGGGTACTTCGTCGGGACGATCAATCGGGTCGGGATCGAACCGCTCGGCGACGACGACTTCTACGGCCAGAGCTACTTCTGCGACCCGCGCGGGCAGTTCATCGGCGCGGTCGGCGACGCGCACGCCGAGGAGCTCCTCGTTCGCGACATGGATCTCGACAGGATCGTCGAGGTCCGCCAGACGTGGCAGTTCTATCGCGACCGTCGACCGGACATGTACGAGGACCTCGTCACACCATGACGCGAAGGGACGCTGTCCGATGACCGAGGACCTGCACGAGTCGCACGAGTCGAACCTCCACCCGGCGGGCGCCGGGCCGAACGACGCGCCCGGCCGGGCCGATGGCGACGCGCCCGATCGCGGCGACGAAGCGCCCGGCCGGGCGGACGAAGCCGCGGCGATCGCCGAGTCCGCTGCCGAGATCGGGGTCGGAGCGATCATCGCCCCGTTCACCGGTGGCCAGACGGTCGAGATGGTCGAGTCGCTCGTCTCGATCGTCGAGGCCGGCGTCGATCACCTGACCCACCTCGGTGACCATCACCCGCCGGACGCGCCGAGCTCCGTCTCCGACGCGATGGTGAAGCCGGCCGCCGAACCATCCGAGCCGGCCGAATCGCACGCGCCTCGCGAGGCCCCCTGACCGATGCGGTTCGGCTTCACCCTCAAGCTCGACCACCCGATCGAGCGGACCATCGAGCTCACGCGCCGGGCCGAGGACGCCGGCTTCGAGCACGGCTGGGTCTTCGACTCGCACGTCCTGTGGCGCGATCCGTACCCCCTCCTCACGCTCATGGCGCAGGCGACGCGGACCCTCCGTCTCGGCACCTGCGTGACGAACCCCGCCACTCGCGAGCCGTCCGTCACCGCATCCGCGCTCGCCGTGCTCGACGAGCTGAGCGGCGGTCGGATGGATCTCGGGATCGGCCGGGGCGACTCGGCGCGCCGGGTGCTCGGCAAGCCGCCGACGACGATGGCGACGCTCGAGGAGGCGATCGTCGTCATCCGCGACCTCGTGGAGGGCCGGACCACGACCTACGAGGGGGCCGAGCTCGCGCTGCCCTGGACCGGACGCTGGAAGCTCCCCGTGTGGGTCGCCGGCTACGGGCCGATGGCGATCGCGATGACCGGGCGCGTCGCGGACGGGCTCATCCTCCAGCTCGCCGACCCCGACCTCATCCGCTGGTTCGTCGGTCAGCTGCGGACGGCCGAGGCCGCCGCCGATCGGCCCGCCGGCTCGGTGAAGGTCCAGGCGGCCGCGCCCGCCCACGTCGGCGAGCGGGGCGAGTGTCGCGAGCGGACCCGATGGTTCCCGGCGCTCGTGAGCAACCATGTCGTGGACCTGGTGAACAAGTATCCCCGTGAGCAGCTGCCCGACTCGCTCACCGGCTACGTCCGCGATCGGACCGGCTACGACTACCACCACCACGCGGAGGTCGGCTCGAGCAACGCCGGTTTCGTGGGCGATGAGGTCACGGACCGGTTCTGCGTGCTCGGGTCGGTGGACGAGCACCTTGCCAAGCTCCGCGAGCTGGCGGAAGCCGGAGTGGATCAGTTCAACCTCTACCTGATGAACGGCGACGAGGAGTCGGTCCTCGAGACGTACGGACGTGAGATCGTCCCGGCGCTCCGGGACGGCGCCGCGGTCGGCTGATCGGCCAGGGAGGACAACGAGACGATGCGCATCCTCATCGTGAACGGGACGGTCGTGACGGCCGAGGGTTCATCGGTCGCCGACGTGTTCGTCGACGGCGAGACGATCGCGGCGATCGGGCGCGACCTGGCAGCGGCCGGCATGGCCGCCGAGGAAACGATCGAGGCGACCGGCCGCTACGTGATCCCCGGCGCCATCGACGTCCATACCCACATGGAGCTGCCGTTCGGCGGCACCTTCGCCAAGGACACGTTCGAGACAGGGACGCGCGCGGCGGCCTTCGGTGGGACGACGACGATCGTCGACTTCGCCGTCCAGTCGCGCGGGCAGTCGCTCCGGGCAGGCCTCGACGCCTGGCACGCCAAGGCCCAGGGCAACACCGTCATCGACTACGGCTTCCACATGATCATGAGCGACGTCAATGACGCAACGCTCGCCGAGATGGACGGGCTCGTCGCCGAGGGCGTGCCGGACTTCAAGCTCTTCACGGCCTACCCGGGCGTCTTCTACAGCGACGACGGGGCGATCTTCCGGGCGATGCAGCGGACTCGCGGGAACGGCGGGCTCATCATGATGCACGCCGAGAACGGGATGGCGATCGACGTGGTCGCCGCCGAAGAGGTCGCGGCCGGCCACGTTTCACCGTATTACCATGGTATCGCGCGATATCCGATCTTCGAGGGCGAGGCGACGAACCGGGTCATCCGTCTCGCCGAAGCGGCCGGCGTGCCCGTCTACATCGTCCACCTCTCGGCCCGGGAGGCCCTCGACGCCGTGCGCAGCGCCCGCGACCGCGGGGTCCGCGCCTACGCTGAGACGTGCCCTCAATACCTGTTCCTCTCGCTCGACGACCTCGGCAATGACTTCGAGGGGGCAAAGTTCGTCTGCTCTCCGCCGATGCGGACGAAGGACCATCAGCCCGAACTCTGGACCGGCCTCCTGCGCGACGACCTCCAGGTGGTCTCGACCGATCACTGCCCGTTCGACTTCCACGGCCAGAAGGAGCTCGGCCGGGGAGACTTCCGGAAGATCCCGAACGGCCTCCCGGGCGTCGAGGATCGGCTCGACCTCATGCACGATGGCGGGGTCGTCGGTGGTCGGATCACCAGGGAGCGCTGGGTCGAGATCTGCTCGACGGCGCCCGCCCGGATGTTCGGTATGTACCCGCGCAAGGGGTCCGTCTCGGTGGGGGCGGACGCGGACCTCGTCGTCTACGACCCGAACCGCAAGCGGACGATCAGCGCGTCGACCCACCACATGGACGTCGATTACTCGTGCTACGAGGGTCGGGTCGTGCAGGGTGCCGCAGACGTGGTCCTGTCCCGCGGCTCGGTCGTCGTCCGCGATGGCGCGTTCGTAGGCCACAAGGGCGCCGGTCGGTTCATCAAGCGGAGCCCGGCCGACTTCGCACGGGAGCACTGACGCGGTCCGTTCGTGGCGGATGTCCCTCAGGTTCGCGAGCGACGAGCCGGGATGTTCGCGTCAGATCACGTCGCGAGGATCGCTCGGTTCGCGTCAGATGACCACCAGGCGCGCACTCGTCATTGAAGCCTCGCCGGCGCGGGTGCCGCGTCGAGCGTGAGCGCGAGGCGATCCGTCCGACCTTACGGACAGGCGCTCATCACGCGACCGCATGACCGCGACAGCGCGACCAACGCCCTCCTGGAGAGCATCTGACCGAAACGGCGGCGACGAGCGATCGCCGGAACCTGCCACGCGGGCTCGGCGAACATCGCCGGGCCGCGCGCAGAGCGCTACCGCGTCCGCGGGAAGCCCAGGTCCACCTTCGATGTGCCCGGATCCGGCCAGCGCGACGTCACGACCTTGCCGCGCGTATAGAACTGGATCCCCTCGGGGCCGTACATATGGAGGTCGCCGAACAGTGAAGCCTTCCAGCCGCCGAACGAGTAATACGAGACCGGAACCGGGATCGGCACATTCACGCCGACCATCCCGACGTTCACGTCGAACTGGAACTGCCGGGCGGCGCCGCCGTCGCGGGTGAAGATCGCCGTCCCGTTCCCGTACGGATTCGAGTTGACGAGCTCGACGGCCTCGTCGTACGTCGCCACCCGGACCACACCGAGCACCGGCCCGAAGATCTCGTCCCGGTAGGCATCCATCGATGGTGTCACGCCGTCGATGAGCGACACACCGAGGAAGAACCCATCCGACTCCCGATACAGCGGGTGCTCGCGTCCGTCCGCCACCACCCGCGCTCCCTGGGCGACGGCGGAGTCGAGATAGCTCGCGACCTTGTCCCGGTGCTGGCGGGTGACGAGCGGCCCCATCTCGGCGTCCGGATCCGAGCCCGGTCCCACCTTCACCTTCGGCAATCGTGCCTTGATCGCCTCGACGACCGCGTCGCCGATGCCGCCGACGGCCACGACCGTGGCGATCGCCATGCATCGCTCGCCTGCCGAGCCGTACCCCGCCGAGACCGCGGCGTCGGCGACCATGTCGATGTCCGCGTCCGGCAGCACGACCATGTGGTTCTTCGCACCACCGAGCGCCTGGACGCGCTTGCCCGCCTTCGTCCCCGTCTCGTAGATGTACCGCGCGATCGGCGTCGAGCCGACGAACGACAGGGCCGCGATGTCCGGATGCTCGAGGAGGCGATCGACCGCCACCTTGTCGCCCTGGATCACGTTGAAGACGCCCGCCGGCACGCCCGCCTCGGCGAGCAGCTCGGCGAGGTAGATCGAGGCCGACGGATCCTTCTCGGACGGCTTGAGGATGAACGTGTTGCCGCAGGCGATGGCGTTGGCGAACATCCACATCGGGACCATCGCCGGGAAGTTGAACGGGGTGATGCCGGCCACGACACCGAGCGGCTGGCGGATCTGATAGACGTCGACCCCGGTGGAGGCCTGCTCGCTGAACCCGCCCTTCATGAGATGGGGGATCCCGCAGGCGAATTCGATGTTCTCGAGCCCACGGGCGATCTCGCCGAGTGCGTCGGACGGGACCTTGCCATGCTCCGAGGTGAGGAAGTCGGCGATGTCGCGCCGATGGACATCGACGAGGTTCCGGATGCGGAACATGATCTCGGCGCGCTTCGCGAGCGATGTCGCTCGCCACGCGGGAAAGGCCGCCTTCGCAGCCGCCACCGCGGTGTCGACCTCCTCGACCGACGCGAAGGCCACCTCTCGGGCGATCCGCCCGGTCGCCGGATCGTAGACCGGCCCGTGGCGAGCGGATGTCCCGGCGACTCGCCGGCCACCGATCCAGTGATCCACGCGGGCGAGGCCGGCGCCTCCCGCGGGCTGCCCGCTCGGCGTCGCACCGGACGGGAGATGCGGTTCGGCGACCTGCGTCATGTCGATCCCTCGCTGTTCGTCAGCCGCCCGGATGCGCGCAACCTGGCGAATGCCGGCCACGTTCGAGCGAAACCGGTCGTCGCGTCGTGGACGACGACCGCTCGGGCAAGGATAGCGCGATGGTCGATGGGGACGGTTCGAGACTTATGCGCGGGGCGGATCCGTGGGATCCGGCCAGTCCGCCATGGCCAGGTCGCCCGCAGCCCGGACGCGGCGGCGCGTGGTCCATCGGCGGACGACGAGGCTCGCCAGCGCGACCGACGCGACCCCGAGGGCGAGGACGCCGCCGGCCGGGAGCGGGCCGAGCAGCGGGTCGTCGCGCCAGGTGGCGGAGACGACGGCGCGACCGAGGGCCCAGATGAGCAACGCGACGAGGAATACCGAGCCGTCTCGGGCGCGGAAGCCGCCGAGGGCCGTGAGGAGGCCGACGACCACGAGGACGAGGCCGGCGACGATCGCGCCGTACACCTGCGCCGGATGGGCCGGGATCGCCGGCCCCAGCGAGCCCCACGGACCGGCACCTCCATATGCGAGCGCCCACGACGCGTCGGACGACGCGCCCTGGCCACTGCCTCCGAGCACCCGGGCGAGCTCGCCGAGCCCGATCGTCAGGAAGACTGGCACGACCGCAGCGTGGAGCCAGCGACCCACGGGGGCGTCGAGCAGGCGTGCGACATACGCGCCGGTGAGGGTCGCCCCGACGACGGCCAGGCTGAGTTCGAGGCTCCCCTGGCCCGGATCGAGGATCGTCGACGAGTTCGCGGCATAGAAATCGCGATGGAGCAGGACGTAGCCGATGCGTCCGCCGACGGCCGCGCCCGGCACGGCCCCGAGCACGATGAACAGGAGGTCGTCACGGCGAAGCCTGGCCCGATCCCCCCGCGCCCACGCGGGTGTCGCCGGGCCATCGACCGCCGTCCGTCCGGCGATGACGGCGGCGAGCAGGATCCCGACCAGCACCGAGCCGGCGATGCCGAGGGTCTCCCAGCGCACGCCATACCCGCCGAAGCGGAGGATCGGGTCGAAATCGAGGACGATCGCGGCAAACGGCACGGTGCCCGAGAGTGTAGCCGTCGCACCGGGCGACTCGACGTGGACTGGAGGCTGGACGTGGACGACGCGTTCGGTTGAGCGTCGACCTGTCGTCAGGCCGACAGGTCGTTTGTCGGCTCGAAGCTCACGGACGCGTCGGCCAGCCGACCATCATCCGCCCGTCGGATACCCTCGGCGTGAGCCATCCGACCGGTCGGTTCCCGGCCCAGAGGGGGGAGGGCCGGGCATCGACCCGGGCGCCGGTCTGACCCCCTCGACGCTCGGATTCTCAGGCCTCGAGCTCCGGCGCCCCGTCAGCCGAGCGTGGCGAGCGTCGCCACCAGCTCCCGCACCGCGCCGACGCTTCGGTCGAAGGCGGCTCGCTCATCCGGCGCGAGCGCGATCTCCATGACCCGCTCCATGCCACCCGCGCCCAGAACGATCGGGACGCCGACGAACAGGTCCGAGGTCCCGAACTCGCCCTTGAGGAGCACCGCGCACGGAAGGACCCGCTTCCGATCGTGGAGGATCGACTCGACCATCTCGAAGACGGACGCTGCCGGTGCATAGAAGGCCGAACCGCTCTTGAGGAGCGCGACGACCTCCGCGCCGCCGTTGGCGGTCCGGGCGCAGAGGGCGGCGACCCGCTCGGGCGTCATGAGCTCCGTGATCGGGATCCCGGCGACCGTCGAGTACCGCGGGAGCGGCACCATCGTGTCGCCGTGACCGCCGAGGACGAAGGCGTGCGTGTCGCTCACGCTGACGCCGAGCTCCTCGGCGATGAACGAACGGAAGCGCGCGGAGTCGAGCACCCCGGCCATCCCGAGCACGCGCTCGCGCGGGAAGCCGGACGCCTCCATCGCCACGTGGCACATCGCGTCGAGGGGGTTGGTGACGATGATGAGGATCGCGTTCGGCGAGACGGCGGCGGCCGCCGATACCACGGCCCGGACGATGCCCGCATTCTTCGCCAGGAGGTCGTCGCGGCTCATCCCCGGCTGCCGGGCGAGACCGGAGGTGACCACGACGACATCGCTGCCGGCGGTGTCGGCGTAGTCGTTCGTGCCGACGACCCGCGCATCATGGCCCACGACCGGCGCCGCCTCCGCGAGGTCGAGACCCTTGCCCTGGGGAAGCCCCTCGACGATGTCCACGAGCACCACGTCCGCGAGACCGGCCTCCGCGATCCGCTGCGCGCTGGTCGCGCCGACGTTGCCGGCGCCGATAACGGTGACCTTGTGGCGGGCCATGGTGGGAGGCTCCTTCGGGGCTACGGGGAGTGCGGCCGACGCCGCGGGTCCAGGGATTCTACGTACCGGCGACCCGTGGGCCCGCCGCAGCCACCTCGGGATCGACCCCGTCCCGGAATGCGGCGAAGTTCTCCGCGAACATCGCGGCGAGTCGCGCCGCAGCCCGATCGTACGCGGCACCGTCCGCCCATGTGGAGCGAGGCGAGAGGAACGAGGCCGGCACATCGGGACAGGCGACCGGTACCTCGATGCCGAAGATCGGATCGCTGACCGTCGGCACCCCGTCGAGGGCCCCGGACAGCGCGGCCCGGACCATCGAGCGGGTGTGGTTGATGTTCATCCGCTCCCCGGTGCCGTACGGTCCACCCGTCCAGCCGGTGTTGACGAGCCAGACGGGGACGTCCCATCGCGCCAGCCGCTCGGCGAGCATCCGCGCGTACTCGCCCGGATGGCGGGGCGTGAACGGCGCCCCGAAGCACGTGCTGAAGGTCGCCTTCGGCTCCCTGACCCCGACCTCCGTCCCGGCGAGCTTCGCCGTGTACCCGCTGATGAAGTGGTAGGCGGCCTGGGCATGCGTCAGGCGCGAGATCGGCGGCAGCACGCCGAAGGCATCGGCCGTCAGGAGCACGACGTTCCGGGGTTGCCCGGCGATGCCGGTCGGATCCGCGTTGCCGATGAAGTCGAGCGGATAGGCAGCCCGCGTGTTCTCCGTAAACCGCTCGGAGTCGAGGTCGAGCTCCCGGGTCACGGGATCCAGATCGAGGTTCTCGAGGATCGTCCCGAAGCGACGGGTCGTGGCGAAGATGTCCGGCTCGTACATCGGCGAGAGGCGGATCGTCTTGGCGTAGCAGCCCCCCTCGAAGTTGAAGAGGCCGTCCGGTCCCCAGCCGTGCTCATCGTCGCCGATGAGGGTCCGCTCGGGATCGGCGGAGAGCGTCGTCTTCCCCGTCCCCGAGAGGCCGAAGAAGATGGCCGGATCGTCCGCCGCGCCGACGTTCACCGACGAGTGCATCGGCAACACCCCCTCGTCGGGGAGGAGGTAGTTCATGACCGTGAAGGCGCCCTTCTTGATCTCGCCGGCGTACTCGGTCCCGACGATGAGGATCTCCATCCTGGCGAAATTCAGGAGAATCGCCGTCTCCGTGCGCGTTCCCTCCGTCGCCGGATCCGCCCTGAATGACGGGACGTCGATGATCGTGAAGTTCGGCACGAACCGCGCGAGGTCGGCGGCGGACGGTCGGCGGAACAGGTTTCGGGAGAAGATGCTCGCCCAGGCCGTCTCCGTGTACACGCGCAGCGAACGTCGATGTGCGGGGTCCGCACCGATGAAACAGTCCTGCGCGTAGAGCGGTCGGTCAGCGAGGTAGGCGACGAGGCGCGCCCGAAGCCGGTCGTAGTGCTCCGGGGTGATCGCCCGATTGACGTCGCCCCACCAGATCTTTCCCTCGCTCGAAGGCTCGCGGACGATGAACTTGTCCTGCGGCGAGCGACCGGTGTGCTTCCCCGTCCGGACGACAAGGGGGCCGGCCGCGGCGACGATCCCCTCCCCGGCGCGGATCGCGTCCTCGTAGAGCTCGGCTGTCGCGAGGTTGGCGCGGATGTGGCGACCGAACGGCGGCGGTGTCGGGCCGGCGGACGTCGCCTGGCGCGTCCTGGGGTTGGTGGGCGCTGACGTCATCTCCGTCTCCTGTGCGCGAGGCTGGCCGGCCCAGCCCGATTCGTCGGGTGGTCGACCGGCCGCGCGTGGCTCCGTGCTCGATGGTGTCGTCGGGCCCGGAGGGAGTCGGCTTCCGCAGTCCGGCGGATGATACACCCGTTACACAAGGTTGCGACACGGTCGCGACGCTGGCAGGTCTACGCTGAGGCGACCGGACGGGCGGCGTGCGCTTCTGCCCGAACCGCGGACGTCGTCCAGCGAGCCAGACCCGCATCGAGACGGGCGAGGAGCGGCAGGGACCCGAGACGCGTGAAGATCTCGCGCGCCTCGTCGGCGACCGCGCGCGCGTCGGGGACACCCGGGCCGATGATCGTCGCGTAGTCGAGCAGGCTCATCCCGAGGTGGAGCGGCAGCCGCAGGTCGCGATAGGCGGCGATCGCGACTCGGTAGTCGGCGATCGCCCCGGCGCGATCGCCCTCGAGCGCTCTGACACCGGCGCCCAGGACGCGCCGGTCGGCGGCGACCACCGGACCCCGCTCCGGCCGGGCGAGATGCAGCTCCAGGGCGCTCCGGGCGCGTCGCGCGTCACCCGACCAGATCGCCGCCCGGGCGGCCCACTCGGCCCCGACGAATGCCATGTCCAACCCGAGCCCGGCACATCGCATGCCGGCGGCAAACGCCTGGTCGAGGCTCCCGGCGAGCGAATCGATGATGGCGAGCGTCTGATGCCGCCATCCCTCCGCCCGCGGGTCGTCGAACAGGCCGCGAAACGGCTCGAGCCCCGTGAGCGTCGACCGTGCACGTGCAGCGTCGCCACGCAGGGCGAACAGGAGTGCCTCGCTCTCGCCGAGGCTCACCGCCATCGACGGCGTCAACTCGTCCCGGTCGATCTCTGCGATGAGCCGGTCGGCGTCCGCCCACTCGCCGACGTACACCGCGGACCCGACACCGCCCTGCAGGAACTGGGAGAGCCAGCCCCGTATCCCGTTGCGACGGGCGAGGTCGATGAGCTCGTCATTCATGGCGTGTGCGGCTCGCGGGTCGAACGCCCAGAGATTTGCGCTCAGGTTGTTCCCGGCCCGCAGGCGGGTCTGGATGAGTCCGTGAGCCTCGGTGAGCGGAATGACACCCCGCAGGATCGCGATGGGCTCCTGGCTTCGACCGGCGAATCCGAGGGCGAGCGCGCGGTTGACCAGCGCCTCCGCGACGGACGGGATGAGCTCGAGGCGCTCGGCCGCCGCGATCGCCCGATCGGCGAGCTCGAGTGCGCGCGGATCACTGACGATCGCGTAGGCACGAGAAAGATCGGTCAGGAGGCGCACGACGTCCGGCTCGGATTCGAGATCGGCTGCCTCGAGGACGGCGGCCTCGAGGACGGCGGCCGCCGCGATCGGTTGGGCGTCGTTCGTGAGGGCCATGCCCAGCAGCGCGCTCGTCCGCGCGACTCCGGTCCGATCGCCCTGCTCGCGATACCAGGCGATGGCCGGGTCGATGAAGGAGCGGACCGTCTCGATGTCCGCGTCGTTCGACGCTGCCTCGGCGGCCCGTTCCCGGAGAACGGCGAGCTCGGTCGGGTCGACCGTCGTCTCGAGCGCCTGGCGGAGGAACCCGAGGGCCTGCCGATACGATCCGAGTGACGCGGCACGGTCCGCGGCACCCTTGAGCGCGAGCCGCGCCTGGCCGGCCAGGGCGTCCGCCTCCGGTCCCTCCGGCGCGTTGCGATAGGCGGCGAGGTATTGGGCGGCACGCGCACCGGCGAGTTCGCCAGCACCCTCGCCGTCATCGAGCGACTCGAACCAGCGGGCAGCGGCGAGGTGGCGGCTCTTGCGGTCGGTCCGGGCGAGCGTGTTATAGGCAACCTCGCGGATGAGCGCCTGGACGAACGCATACTGCCCGCGATCGGGGCTTCGCGGGTCCGATTCCAGGGTGAGGAGCTCGCGCCGGACCAGGGCCCGGAGGCGCGGCTCGAGTGTCTCGGCATCCACGGTCGAGACGGCTGCCAGGCCAGCGATTGTGAAGCTCTGGCCGAGGACGGCCGCATCCTGGAGGAGCGATCGGTCGGCTGACTCGAGACCGTCGAGCCGGGCCGCGACGAGGGCGTGCAGTGTCTCGGGCACGGCGAGGTCGGCGAGCGTGCCGACTGGCCGATAGGCGCCGCCCTCCTCCGTGAGCCGGCCGTCGGCCAGGAGCATCCGGACGGTCTCGACGGCGTAGAGCGGGATGCCGTCGGCGCGGGCGACGATCGTCCTGACGACCGAATCCGAGAGGCCGGGCACGAGTCCGCCGAGGAGCAGGCGCATCGCCGCCGGCGACAGGGGCTCGAGGCTCAGGCTGGTGAAGTTCCGCTTTCCGGCCCCCCACGAGGCTCGCTGCTCGAGGAGTTCAGGCCGGGCCAGGGTGACGATGCAGATCGGCAGGTTGCGCGCCCACTCGAGCAGGTGGTCGATGAAATCGAGCAGCCCGGAATCCGCCCAGTGGAGGTCCTCGAACACGAGGACCACGGTGCCCTCGGCCGCGATCCGCTCGAAGAATGTCCGCCAGGCCGCGAACAGTCCATCGGCCCGCGCCGGTGCACCGCCGCCATCGGATGTCGTGCGGTCGAGACCGAGGAGCGTAAGAATCGCGGGCTCGATCCAGCGACGCTCGGGTTCGTCCAGGACCCAGCGCTCGAGCGTCTCCCGCACGCGACTCCTCGTGGTGGCCTCATCGTCGGTCGCCAGGAGCCCGCAGCGTTCGCGGACCATCTCGCCGAGTGCCCAGAAACTGATCCCGTCGCCGTACGCCGGCGATCGTCCATCGTGCCAGTACATCGTCTCGACGAGCCCGTCGAGGTACTTGAGGAACTCCCAGGCGAGTCGACTCTTGCCGATTCCCGCCGGACCGATGACGGAGACGAGGCGGGCGCGCCGGTCGCGTCCCGTCGCATGGAACTGCTCCTTGAGGAGTCGCAGTTCCTCGTCGCGACCCACGAACGGCGCTTCGAGCGCTTCGGATCGGTTCCGACCGCCTACCTCGGCGACGACGCGGAGCGCGCGCCACGCGGGTACCGGCGCGGACTTGCCCTTGAGCGTCTGCTCGCCGGCCTCCTCGAACGCGATGGCCTTCGACGCCGCCCGATGCGTCGCATCGCCGACGAGGACGGCACCCGGCGGAGCCACGCTCTGCAGGCGCGACGCGGTGTTCACCAGGTCGCCGGCGACCATCCCCTCGCCGGTCGCGCCGAGCGTCACGGCGGCCTCGCCGGTGAGAACGCCGGCGCGTGCCTCCACGCCTGGCCCGAGGGCGCGGACCGCGTCGACGAGCTCGAGGCCCGCCCGAACCGCCCGTTCGGCATCGTCCTCGCGCGCGACGGGTGCACCCCAGACCGCCATGACGGCATCGCCGATGAACTTCTCGACGATCCCGCCGTAGCGGCCGATGACGTCGCGGGCGATCTCGAAATAACGGCTGAGAAGGGCGCGCGTCTCCTCCGCGTCGCGGCCTTCGGCCAGGCTGGTGAAGCCGACCAGGTCGGCGAACAGGACCGATACGAGGCGACGCTCGGAGATCGGCGTCGCGATGGCCGTGCCTCCCCGCCCGTCAGATCGGGTGGGATCGCCGGACTGTGGCGTCGCGGCTCCCCCACGGGATCCGTCCTCCTCGGCCAGCGCGGTCCCGCACTCCCCGCAGAAGCGCGCTCCAGGCGGGTTCATCGCGCCGCACGTCGGGCACCCGGCGACCAGGCGCGCACCGCACTCGATGCAGAATTTTCGACCTGCGACGTTCTCCTTGCCGCAACTCGCGCAGATCACGGTCGACTCCGCGTCACGTCCCACTCCCGGTGCCCAGCCCGGAGGCGCCTCTCGCCGTCCGCCAGCGTGAAGACGCGAGGGTACACCGCGCCGATACCGGGTCTCGCCACGGGTCCCACCGCTACGCCCCGTCCAGCGCCTGGCGGAGATCGGCGATGAGGTCCTCGGCGGCCTCGATGCCGACGGAGAGACGGATGAGCGCCTCGGGGACTTCCAGCGGCGAGCCGGCCACAGAGGCGTGGGTCATGACCGCCGGCAGCTCGATGAGGGACTCGACGCCGCCGAGCGACTCGGCGAGGGTGAAGATGCGGGTCGCCTCGCAGATCGCGATCGCGCGCTCACGGGCGGTCCTCCCGGCGAGGCGGGCAGAGCCGGCGGCGGCCTCGGAGCCGAGAAGAGGCCGCGGCACGAAACTCACCATCCCGCCGCCGGTCCGCATCTGGCGGTCCGGGCCCACGAGGCTTGCCGCCGCGTCCGAGGCGAGACCGGGGTAGGCGACCCATTCCACGTCGGCCCGCACGGCGAGGAAGCTCGCGACGGCGAGGGCGTTCGTCGCATGTCGCTCCACCCGCAGCGCGAGGGTCCGCAGCCCGCGGAGGACGAGGAAGCAGTCGAACGGTCCGGGCACCGCACCCATCGCGTTCTGGAGAAAGCGCAGTCGCTCCGCGATCGCGTCGTCGTTCGTGACCGCAACCCCGAGGACCGTGTCCGAATGACCGGACAGGTACTTCGTCGCCGAGTGGAACACGATGTCCGCTCCGAGCTCGAGCGGGCGCTGGGTGATCGGGGACGCGAAGGTGTTGTCGACGACGATGCGCGGTCGTCGGCCTCCCTCCGCGGCCCTTCGATCCACCGTCCGAGCCGTGGCGGCGATATCGACGAGCTTGAGGAGCGGATTGGAGGGCGACTCGAACCAGACGAGCGCAGTACGCTCGCTCAGCGCCTCCCACAGCGCATCGGACCCGGACGCGAGGTCGACGTAGCGCGGCACGACGCCGTGAGCGCGGTGGACCCGCTCGAGATAGCGGTACGTCCCGCCGTACACGTCGTCGCCGACGAGCACCTCGTCGCCCTCGGCGGCGAATTCGGCGATGGCAGCGGTCGCCGCGGACCCGCTCGCGAATGCGATCCCGTGTCGTCCACCTTCGAGCGCGGCGACCGCGCGTTCGAGCCGATCGCGGGTGGGGTTCTGGGTCCGGCTGTATTCGTACCCGTGTCGCGGTCGGCCGACGCCATCCTGGGCGTACGTCGCCGTCTGATAGATCGGCGGTGCGACCGCACCGGTCAGCTCGTCCGGTTCCTGGCCCGCGTGGACGGCGAGGGTGGCGAGCGCCCAACCGGTCGGGATCGGTTCGTCCTGCATGGCGGCATCATCGCATCGGCGGCCGGGCCGGATCGCGGTCGGACGTCGACTACCTCCGGACGATCGGCCGGTGAGCGAGGTACTCGAGCACGTCGAGCTTCGTGACGACGCCCGCCGGCCGATCCACCCCCACCGCGATCACCGCAGACGCACCCTCCGAGAGGAGGGCGAAGGCCTCGTCGAGCGAGGCCGACAGGTCGATGAGCGGCAGCGGTCGATCCATCACCTCGCCGACGGTCCGCTCGACGACGGTCGGATCGCGGAAGGCCCGGTCGAGCAGGCCCTTCTCCGTGATCGACCCGACGATGCCGGCGATCGCCGAGCCTTCGGCCGCCTCCGAGACCGGCAGCTGGCTGATCCCGTACTCCTGCAGCAGCGCGATGGCGTCGCCGACGCGCTGCGTCGTCCGGGCAAGGACGAGGTCCGGGAGCGAGCCGGCATGGTGCCGGTCCGCGAGGAGGTCGCCGATGCGGACGACCGCGCCGGTCGTGTCGAGCAGGCCGTTCGAGCGCATCCACTCGTCGTTGTACAGCTTCGAGATGTAGCTCCGGCCGCCGTCCGGCAGGAGGACGACCATGACCGTCTCCGGTCCGGCGCCGGCGGCCGTGAGCTCGCGGGCGACCTCGAGGGCGGCAACGAGGGCGGTCCCGCACGACTCACCGGACAGGATCCCCTCCTCGCGCGTGAGCCGTCGGGCGGCGGCGAACGCGTCGCGGTCGCTCACGCGGACCCATCGGTCGACGACCGCCGGATCGTAGGTACCCGGGAGGAAGTCCTCGCCGATGCCCTCCGTGAGGTACGGGCGAGCCGTGTCGCCGCTGAGGATGCTTCCCTCCGGGTCCGCCCCGACGACGGTGAGCGACGGGTTCCGAGCCTTGAGGAAGTGCGACGCGCCGGTGATCGTCCCGCCGGTGCCGACACTCGCGACGAAATGGCTGATCCGGCCGTCCGTCTGCTCCCAGATCTCGGGGCCGGTGGTCCGTTCGTGGGCGGCGGGATTCTCCGGGTTCCAGTACTGGTCCGGCTTGAACGCGCCGGGGATGTCGCGGGCGAGACGCGCAGCGACCGAGTAGTAGCTTTCCGGCGATTCGGGAGGGACGTTGGACGGGCACAGGACGACCTCCGCCCCGTACGCGCGAAGAAGCTGGCGCTTCTCGGTCGACTGCTTGTCCGCCATGACGAAGATGCAGCGATACCCCTTGAGCGCGGCGGCGATCGCGAGGCCATGGCCGGTATTGCCGCTCGTCGGCTCGATGATCGTGCCGCCCGGGCGGAGGAGGCCGGCACGCTCGGCGGCTTCGATCATCGGCAGCCCGATCCGATCCTTCACCGATCCGCCGGGGTTGAGCATCTCGAGCTTGGCGAGCAGGAGCGGCTGACGCTCGAGCGGGCCGAGATCGCGGGTGACTCGGGTCAGCCGGACGAGGGGCGTATGGCCGACGAGCTCGACGATGGATCCGGCGTACTGCATCGCGGCGGAGTATAGGTGGCGTCGACACCGGCAGCGGAGACGGCTGTCAGTGGCCGAGACGGCAGAGACGCGCCGGCGGCGCATCAGGCGACTGAGCGTCGCGGCGCGGCCGCCGTCGTGGCCGTCATCGAGGCACCGCTTCGGCGGGTGTGGCGCCGCTTCGGCGAACTCCCACCTGGTGGGCCCTATCCGAGTGCGAGGCGCAGGCGACCAGTGATCTCGACGATCGATCGCTGGATCTCGTGTTCCGGGCCGCCGCAACCACGCTCGTGGATGCGTCGCTGGCACCGGAACCGGCGTCGCCCGCTCGCCACCCTGGGCCCGCGAGCGATCAGGACTCGGATACGACCCGTGAGGCGGGAGTACGCTCGGATCGGCCGGGGCGGCGACGACGGGCGACACCGGCGACAGAGCCGGGAGCCGAGCCGGTCCGCAGCGACGGATCTCCGAGCGCGGCCCGCCCCTGGGTTCCGGACGCAACCTCAGTCGGACCGATCGAGCCGACCGGGTCGGAGCAGCAGCCACGTCAGGCGACCGCGGAGGCGACGGGGACGGCCGGGCGGATCGTCCGTCCACGGGTGGAGCGCCGCGACGGCCGGGGCCAGGCGCAGGGCGAGCGCGTCGGTGAGCCGTCGTGCGAGATCGAATTCCTCGCGGCTGCCCTCCGGCGGCGAGGGCACCGGGCCGGACGACCCGAGCAGTTCCTCGAGGGACGTCGCCGGCAGCACCCGCGACGCCATCCGCCGTCCGAGATACAGCTCCTCCGTGCCGGCCATCGCGAGCGGCACGACCGGCGTCCGGGTCCGGAGCGCGATGATCGCCCACCCGATCCGGAACGTCCCGATACGTCCGGGCGGCCCGTTCACCGTCCCTTCCGGCATCTGGACGAACACACCGCCCCCGGCGATGACCGCCCGGGCGGACGCGACGTGCGCGTCGATGCCGACGCCCCCACGCCACACCGGCAGGAGGCCGCCCAGCCGATGGATGAGCGCTTCGCGGAAGCGCGACGTGAAGGTGGACGGTGCGCTGCCGAGGAACCAGGCCCGTGGTTCGGACGGGATCGCGTGAAGGACGAGGAAGGGATCCATCCAGCCTCGGTGGGCCGCCCCCACGAGCAGGTATCCACCGGTGGGCAGGTGCACCTGACCGGACGTCCGGATCCGGAAGCGGAGGATGACGAACAGGATGAACCGGGCGAACAGGCGGACGACCCGGTAGAGGACGGACGCCCGAGCCTCCGGGGGTCGACCGAGCCAGGCGAGCCCTTCGACGGCCCCGTCGGGCCTGGCCTCGGCGAGCGCTCGGGGAGCGAGCCTGCCGGACATCGCGCGTCGCCGACGCGGACCGTCCACCGCGCGCACGGCGTTCGTGCCGGAGTCCGGTGTGCCGGAGTCCGGTGTCGGGCCGTCAGGCAGGCGCGGTCGCTCCTGGATCCACGCCCTCGCCGGCGAGCGGTGCAGCCGCAGCAGCGGCCGCGGCCCGCGCAGCATCGTCGACGGTCGCGAGCGTCGGCGCGACCCGCCCGCGGACCGCGATGACGACGAGGCCCGCAGCGATGAACAGCACCGAGAAGATCTGCGCGGTCGGGATCGAGAAGAACGTCCAGTTGTCCGCCCGCAGCGTTTCGAGCGTGTACCTCGTCACCCCATACCAGACGAAGAAGAAGCCGAGAAGCTGGCCCGTGTGGATGCGGGGGGCGAACCGGCGCGCGAGCCAGAGCAGGACGAGGAGTCCGGCGAGCCCGGACAGGGACTCATAGAGGAAGAGAGGCTGGAAGGCGGTCGTCGCGAACGGATACGTCGCGCAGGGGTACGCAACGATCCGGTGATCGCACTGGATCGCGATCCCCCACGGCAGGCTCGTCGGCGGGCCGTACAGCTCCTGGTTGAAGAAGTTGCCCCATCGCCCGACCATCTGCATCGCGAACAGCCCGGGCGCGACGATGTCCGTCCACGTCCAGAACGACGCTCGCTTCCAGCGGGCATAGAGGAACGCCGCGATCGTCCCGGTGATCATCCCGCCGTAGACCCCGAGGCCGGTGTATGGCGGCAGGAAGACCTTGATCGGGTCCGACGCGTAGAGGTTCGACCACTGGTCGATGACGTGGTACGCCCGGCCGCCGATGAGCGCCGCGACAGCGACGACGATGAGTCCGTTGGCGAGGAGATCCGCATCGTGGCCGCGCCGGCGCGCTTCGCTGGTCATGACGAAATACGCCACGGCGAGGCCGACCGCGTAGCCGATGCCGTACCAGAAGATCGTGAGGGGCCCGAGCTGGAGGGCGATCGGGTTCGGGGTGATGTCGATCATGGGGGGTCAGTATACGGAGCATCGGGCCTGACGCCGGCGATCCGCGGACCGACCCTATACTGGCCGGCGCATGGACCCCCTCCCCGCAGTCCGCCGACGATCGGCGACCACTCGCGCCGGCCGATGAACGTCCAGGTCGACTGGTGGCTGCTGCTCGTCGGGCTCGCGATCGGCGCCGGACTCGCCTGGCTCGTCCTCGCCGAGATGCGCCGCCACGAGGACGACGTGACGGAGGGCGAGCGGCAGGCAGAGGCTCGCTGGATCGTCGACGCGCTCGCCGCGTCGGGCACGGAGTCCGATGTCGCGGACATCCTCGAGGTCCTGCGGCTCCATCGAACGTTCCTCGCGAGCGTGCCACCGGCCGACTCGATCTGGACCGACGGCGGACCGCCGTGGGTCAACGATGGGCCGGTCGAGCCTCGCGGCGGCCGCGCGGACGGCGGCGACGCGGCGGGTTCGGAGGCCGCGAGGGGCGCCGGGATCCGCGACGAGGCCCGACCCGCCTAGCCCGATCGGTCCGGCACCGCCCCCCGATGGAGGGCGACCGCGCCGAACGCGAGTCGTCGATACGACACATCCGTCAGGCCGGCCAGGATCATCGTCCGGACGAGCTCGTCCGGATCCGGGAACCCGTCGAGCGACGTCGGCAGGTAGCGATACGCGTCGCGATGGCCGAAGAGGGACCCGAGGAGCGGTGCGATCCGGCGGAACACGCCGTGGTAGATCCGACCCCACCACCTCGGCCGCGGCACGGAAAGCTCGAGACAGACGACACGGCCACCCGGTCGCACGACCCGGGCGAGCTCACGGAACCCGGCCTCGAAGTCGGCGAGGTTGCGGAGGCCGAACGCGATCGTGGCCGCCTCGAAGGACCCCTCCTCGGCCGGCAGCGCGAGCGCGTCCCCGACCCGGAACTCGAGCTGGACGAGGTCGCGATGACGATCGGTGGCCTCGGCGATCATCGCCGGCGCAAGGTCGATCGCGAGGACGCGGCCGAACGGCCCGACCCGCTCGGCGAGTGCGGCGGCGAGCTTGCCGGTGCCGCACGCGACATCGATGAGCGCGTCGCCTTTTGCCGCCCGCGTCGCCGCCACGGCCGCCCGACGCCAACCGCCGTCGAGACCGAACGTCATGAGGGTGTTCATCCGGTCGTAGACCGGCGCGATCGCATCGAACATCGCCGCGACGGACGTGTCCAGGACCGGGTTGCCGGTCCTGCTCCGCGGACCGGGCGCGTCGGGTGGGCCAGACACCGCGGGTGGGCCGGACGCGACAGGCGGGTCCGTACGGACGCTCACAACGTGCCGATGAGGACGGCCGGACCGCCGACTCCGGTGGCACCGAGATCCTCGAGCGAGACCCCGAACCGCGTGCCGGCCGGGAAGGATCCGAGATTCGTGACGTCGCCGACCCAGTAGGCGATGGTCCGCGCCAGGTACATCCGACCGATCCGCGTGCGACCGGCGGGCGTCTCGAGCCAGCATCGGTACTCCTTGCCGGACGGAGCCGGGGCGAGACCGGCCGCGACCACGACGAGGGATCCATCACGGGCCGAGAAGGTGAGGCTGCCGCGTGCGTCCCCGCCGGCCGCCGGGGTGAGACCGATCTCCCGGGCGTCAGGCGCCGCGGCGACACGGACCGTCCACGATGCGATCTTCGCGAGCTCCGTCGCATCGTTCTCGGCGGTCGCGCCGCCACCGGCACTTCCACCCACGAGCGCACTCGTGGCGAGGACCGCGATGAAGAGCGTGGCGGCGATCGACGCGATCCATGCGGCGGCGCCGAACGGGCGGTGTGCGCGGCCACCGGCGAGCGACGCGGACGCCGATCCGGTCACGGCCGCGGGTCCCCCCACCGAGCCGAGAGCTGCCGCCGCTTGGGCCCGTGTCACACCCAGCTCGCGAACGAAGGCGAGCGTCCGGGCTCGCAGCTCGGACGGGAGCTCGGCGGCCTCCTGCGTCACGGCCGCACGGACGACGGACGCCGTACGGTGCAGGCGATCGAATTCGGCGAGGCACGCCGGGCATCCGGCGAGGTGGCCGGCAATCGCCGTGGCTTCCGGGGTGTCCCCGGCCGCGAGACGGTCCAGCCCCGCGGGTTCGATGGCGGCGAGCTCGAGCTGCTCGCGTACCTCCGGATGAACGATCACTCGCCCACCTCGACGGCGATGGCAGCCGGGGCGAACTCCATCCCTTCCTCGCGCCCGAGGACGTCGCGGAGTTTGAGGAGCGCCCGTCGAGTTCGGGTCTTCACGGTGCCGATCGGCCAGCCGAGCCGGGCCGCGATCTCCGATTGGCTCAACTCGTCACGGTAGGCGAGGATGATCACCGCGCGTTCCGTCTCGGGCATCGTCGCGAGCGCGTCACGGATCGTGGCCCGCAACTCGGCGGTGAGGAGATTCGCCTCCGGGCCGTGGATCCCGCCCGAGCCGGAGATCGAGCCGGACCCACCGATCCCGTCACCAGCGGCGATCCGCTCGAGGGCGGCCGCTTCGGTCTCGGCATCCGGCCGAACAGATCCCGCCGAGACGAGTCGAGGGCGGCGCGCCACGGCCCGCAGCCGATCGACGGCTCGGTTGCGGGCGATCGTGTGGAGCCAGGCCGCGAGCGAGCCCAGCGCCGGGTCGAACGATTCAGCTCGGTTCCACATGACGAGGAATGTCTCCTGCGCGACCTCTTCGGCGAGCTGCCGATCCGCGACGAGGCGGAGGGCCGCCCCGAAAACCGCGCCCGCATGCCGATCGTAGAGCGTCGCGAGGGCATCCTCCGACCCGGCCGCGACCGCCCGGACGAGCGTGGCATCGTCAACGGCGACGGTCGCGTCCATCTCCTCAGCCTCTTACGCCTTGTTCGGCGCGGCGGTTTCCGCCCGCAGGTGGAACGGCCGCCGCTCGAACGCCGTCGAGAGGACGACATCGGTCTCCGTCGTGAAGACGTTCGGTACAGCCTGGATCCGGCGAAGGATCCGCTCGAGGTGTCCCGTGTCGCGTGCGCGCACCTTGAGCAGGTAGTCCGCCTCGCCGGCGATGTGGTGGCACTCCTCGACCTCCGGGATCCCCGCGAAGTCGCCCGTGAGGTCCGTCGCCGTCGTACCCGGCGCCTGGCTGAGCCAGCAGAAGGCGAGGATCGCGAGACCCACGGTCGCCGGGTCGACCACGGCGGAGTAGCCCCGGATGACGCCGCGACTCTCGAGCTTCTTGACCCGCTCGTGGATGGACGGCCCGCTCATCCCGACATCGGTGCCAAGGTCCGCATACGGCCGGCGACCATCGCGCTGCAGGATCTCGAGGATCCGTGCGTCCGTGGCCCCAATCCGGCCGGATTCTGCGGATGGTATCGGTTCCTTAGGCATCGAGCGCTTGTCACCTTTGGTTCGTTAGGCTATGATGGTGCAGAACCAGACGGACGTCGAGGCACCGCACCATGCGGACGCCGTCGTCGGCGTCCCTGCAGCGGAGGTACGCGCCATGGTGATCGTCGCCGGCATCGCCTTCCTTGCGCTGTTCTCGCTCGTCAGCATCCTGCTGGGCTCCGAGGACGGACGCGAGGCGCCCGATCCAACCGGTCAGATCGCGACCTGGATCCTGTTCGGCTACGGGATGCGATGACCACGATCGCGATCGTCGCGATCATTCGATAGCCTACCCCACGAGGCCCCTCCCCCCAGGGGCCTCGTTCCATGTCCAGATGGTGGATGCGGCGCTGCCCGGCGTCCGCCTGGCGTCCGTCAGGCGGAACGGTTCACGACGAGGCGATACCGACGAGATGGCCGACGCCGAACGTGACGGTCGCGGCCACGGCGCCGATGACGACCTGCCGGCCGGCGGAGAAGAGCGTTCCGCGACCGGTGATGAGGCTCACCCCGGTGCCCACGAGGGCGAGCGCGACGACGCTCGCGCCGATGCTGACGGCGAACGCGGCGCCGCCGCTCGAGATGAGGTACGGGATGACCGGCACCGCCGCCCCGACGGCGAACGCGACGAATGAGCCGAAGGCCGCACCCCACGGCGAGCCCAGTTCGCTCGGGTCGAGTCCGAGCTCCTCCCGGATGAGTGTCTCGAGGGCCGCCTCTGGATCCTGGAAGATCCGATGGGCGATCGTCCGAGCCTCCTCGGCGGAGAACCCCTTCGACCGGTAGAGGTTCGCGAGCTCCGATTCCTCCTCATCCGGCATCGCCTGGAGCTCCGCGCGCTCGAGGGCGATCTGGCGTTCGTAGAGTTCGCGCTGGCTCTGCATGGAGACGTATTCGCCGGCTGCCATGCTGAACGCGCCGGCCAGGAGGCCGGCGATCCCGGCGAGCAGGATGAACCGTGGCTGGGTCGAGATGGCGCCCGCGACGCCCATGACGAGGGAGAGGTTGCTCACGAGGCCATCGCTCACACCGAAGATGACGGCCCGCAGGGTCCCCGACTGGCCGGTCCGATGCCAACGCTCGCTCCGACCGTCCCCGCCCGGCGGATGCACCCCGATCGCGGCCGGGGCAGCGGTCGCCGGGGCACCGGTGGCCGGGGCGGCCTTTCCCTCGAGTCGGCGCCAGATCTCCGCATGCTCGCGTTCGTCGGCGACGATCGCGGCGACTTCCGGCGAGGCCTGGGCGTCGTAGAGCTCCTCCTCGTCGCCTTCGAGCGCCTGGACGAGGTCGGAGACGGCACGCGTCCCGAAGAGCCTCGCGAGGGCGACGATGAAGCGGATCCGCATCCGCGGTGCCCCGACCGGCGGGACGTCCGCCCCGCGCTCGCGAAGCTTCGTCGCCCAGATCTCCGCGTGGCGCCGCTCATTGCCGGCGATCGTCCGGAAGGCATGGGCGCGGTGACTGTCCTTCTCGATCGTGGCGAGCGCGTCGTAGAGGACGATCGCATCCCGTTCAAGCTTGAGGTTGTCGAGGCTCTGGGCGATGTCGGGCTGGATCATGGCCGAATCGTAGCGCGGTCGGCGGAGCGGCAGTGGCGTCCTCGAGGTCCGTCGGGCACTATGCCGCCATGACGTGGGATTCCGGACCAGCTGCGCGCGGGACACCCGCTCCCGACGACCGGGCGCCGCTCCGCTACCTGTCCACCGCGGACGTCGTCGCCTCGCTGCCGCCGCTCGAGGAGCGGCTCGACCTCGCCGAGCTCACCCTTCGCGCACTCGTCGCGGACGCGGAGCTCCCGGCGAAGATCGGAGTCCATCCGCGCCTCGCCGGATCGTTTGGCCATGCGATGCCGGCGTACCTCCGCGGCGAGGCCGCAGATGGATCCGCGGACGGGCTCGGCATGAAGTGGGTCACGGGGTTCGGCACGAACAACGCCCGGGAACTCCCCGCGATCCACGCGATCGTCGTGCTCAACGACCCGACCACGGGCGCTCCGGTCGGGATCCTCGACGGCGCGGCGATCACGGCGGCCCGGACGGCTGCCGTCAGCGGTATCGCGATTCGGCACTTCGCGCCGCGGGTCAGCGGTCGGCCGATCCGGGCCGCCGTGGTGGGGGCCGGCGTGCAGGGGCGGAGCCATGCCCCGATGCTCGGCCACGTCCTGCCGGGCGTCGATCTCGCGATCCACGATCGTCACCCGGAACGTGCGAGCGCCCTCGTCGAGGCGGCCCGGACCACGTCCGGGATCGGCTCGGCGCGCGCGGCGGCGACCGCTCGCGACGCGATCGCGGATGCCGATGTCGTGGTCACGGTCGCCTCGTTCGGGCCGGTCCGCCAGGTCCTGACGAATGACTGGCTGCAGCCACACGCGCTCGTCATCGCCGTGGACTACGCGACGTACCTCGCGGCGGAGGTGGCCGCCGGAGCCGTGCTCTTCCTCGTCGACGAGCGCGGCCAGTTCCTCGCCACGCGTGCCGCCGGCGACTTCCAGGGATATCCGGATCCCACCGCGACCATCGGCGAGGCGCTGCTCGCTGGGACGGCCCGGCCCGAGGGTCGCGTCGTCGTGACCCATCTCGGGGTCGGGCTCGCGGACGTCGTGTTTGGTCGGGCGATCCTCGCCGTCGCCGAGGCGGCCGGGCGCGGGATATCGCTCCCGCGGTGACCGGCGCGTGGGACGACGCGGATCCGACGAGCAGGGCGGACGCCGGTTCGGCACACTGACGTCGTCCCGACGCCGTCGGTCGATGGCAGGTCGCGGATCGACTCGATGGAGCTGTGGTGCGCATCGTCCGGGGCGTCCTCGCGGTCATCGTGCTCCTCGTGCTGGTCGTCGTGCTCGCGACGGGAGGCCTGCTCGCCTCGATCACCGGGCGGGCCCTTCCGCAGGTCGGCGGGACGCTCCAGCTCGCCGGTCTCCACGGCACAGTCACCGTCCAGCGCGACGTCAGCGGCATCGCCCAGATCACGGCCGGCGACCCGCACGACCTGTTCATGGCCCAGGGGTACGTCCACGCCTCCGAGCGATTCTGGCAGATGGAGGTGTGGCGGCACATCAGCTCGGGACGGCTGTCGGAGCTCTTCGGATCCGGCTCCGTGAAGACGGACGAGTTCATCCGGACGCTCGGCTGGCGGCAGGCCGGCCAGCGTGACCTTGACGCCGCCTCGCCGGCCACGAAAGCCGCCCTCCAGGCGTACGCCGACGGGGTGAACGCCTGGATCGGCGCCCATCGAGGCTCGCTTCCGCTCCCGTTCGTCGTCATCGGCGCGAAGGCCGGACTCGGCGGCGGACTCGGTGGCTACGAACCGGAGCCATGGACGCCGCTCGATTCGGCGGCCTGGTCGAAGGTCCAGGCATGGAATCTCGGCGGCAACTTCGACAGCGAGGTCTTCCGGCTGGCCGCCGACGCGCGGCTCGGCGACCCTGCCCTCACGAACCAGCTCACGCCGGCCTACCCGGCGACCGCTCCGGTCGAGGTGCCGACGGGCGCCCCGGGCTCGGGCGGAGCCGGCGCGACCGGCGGGACGTCCTTCATCGGCGCCGGCGGTGCCACCGGCTCGACCGGACCGGCGGCGGCCACCGCCGCCGGCTCTGCCTCGAACCCCGCCACGGTCTCCACCGCGACGGCGAACCTCGCCGCCGGCTGGCAGGACCTCGCGACGACCGCCGGGCGGCTCCTCGCCGTCGCCGGTCTCGACGGCGCCGGTGGGACCGCCGGCGACCATGGCATCGGCTCGAACGACTTCGTGGTGAGCGCGGCGAAGAGCGCGACCGGCCATGCCCTCCTCGCGAACGATCCGCATCTCGGGCTCGACATGCCGTCCGTCTGGTACATGAACGGACTCCACTGCCGCGTGGTCAGCGCCGCCTGCCCGTACGACGTCGTGGGCGTCTCGTTCCCCGGCGTCCCCGCCGTCATCCTCGGCCACAACGCCCGGATCGCGTGGGGCGCGACGAACGTCAACCCGGACGTCGAGGATCTCTTCCAGGAGAAGGTCGACCCGGCCGATCCCACCCACTACCTGTACAAGGGCCAGTCCGTCGCCTTCACCGTCCGTCATGAGGTCATCAAGGTCGCCGGCGGTCCGGACGTCGCCATCGATGTCCGTTCGACCGGCCACGGCCCGATCGTCAGTGACGTGAGCGACCGGCTCAGGGCCTCCGGCGCCCTGTACAGCCTCCGCTGGACCGCGACCGCCGAGCCGGACCGCATCCTCGATTCGTTCTTCGCCCTCGACACCGCGGCGAACTGGAACGATTTCCGGGCCGCACTCTCCGTCTACGGGGCTCCGTCGCAGAACTTCGTGTACGCCGACGTCGACGGCCACATCGGCCTGCAGATCCCGGGTCTCGTCCCGATCCGCGAGGATCCCAGGGACCTCGGCGACCGGCCGGTCCCGGGCTGGGACGGCCTGCACGAGTGGACCGGCTACGTGAAGTACGACGACCTTCCCCGCCTGTACGACCCACCGTCGGGGATCATCGCGACAGCCAACGCGGCCGCCGTCGACGCGAAGTACCCCTATCTCATCGGCCGCGAGTGGGATCCCGGCTATCGGGTCGCCCGGATCACGTCGCTCCTCACGACCGCCGCGACGCATGGCGGGGTGACGCAGGCGACCCTGAGCGCCGTCCAGCTCGACACGTACGTCGGGCGGGCACCGCTCGTCATCGACCAGCTCGGGCGGGCGGCGCCGGCGACTGCGGACGGCACGACGGTCCTCGACCGGATCCGCTCGTGGGACGACCATTGCACGACGGACAGCACCGGTTGCGCGGCCTACATGACGTTCGAGTACCGGCTCCTCCGCGGGTTGTTCGACGCCCGGCTCGGCGATCTCGCCCGCGACTACGTCGGCTCCACGGAGAGCTGGCAGGCACTCATCGCGCTCCTCGGACAACCCACGAGCACGTGGTGGGACGACCCGTCGACGCCCGCCCACGAGACGGCCCGGGACGTCGTCTCCCAGGCCCTCGACCGGGCCGGTGCGGACCTGCGATCGACGTTCGGCGATCCGGCGCGCTGGACGTGGGGTCGCGAGCACACGATCGCGTTCCGCGAGCCGACGCTCGGCACGAGTGGCATCGGGCCCCTCGAGTGGTACTTCGACTCGGGTCCGTACCCGGTCGCCGGCGCCGCCGGCGCGGTCGACAACACATACTCCCAGTACAGCGTGGCGTATCCCGACCCGTCCGACCCGTCGTTCGTGCCCCAGGGGATCAGGGGCGTCTTCGCCGTCACCAACGGGCCCTCGTACCGCCTGACGATCGACATGGGGGCGCTCGACGCCGCTCGGATCGTCATCACGACGGGCCAGTCCGGCAACCCCTTCGACCGCCACTACGGCGACCTCATCGGCGCCTGGCTGGCGGGCGGGACCGTCCCGCTGCCGTTCTCGTCGGCCGCGGTCGACCGGGCGACGGCGACCACGCTCACGCTCACCCCGTGAGGACACGGGCCGCTGGCGCACGGTGAGCGAAGGATCGGCGGTCGCCGCCGGCCTGGCGTCGGACCTCGTCGTGGTCGGCGCCGGGACGATGGGCGCCTGGACGGCGCTCGCGGCGCGTCGCGCGGGGCGCAGCGTCACGCTCATCGATGCATACGGGGCAGGCCATCCCCGCGCCACCTCGGGCGATGAGACGCGGATCCTCCGATCGGCCCACGGCGACGATCCGTTCTACGGGCGCTGGGCCCGCCGGGCCAGAACGCTCTGGCGCACGGCCGCGGAGGAGTGGGGCGAACCGCTCTTCCAGGAGGTCGGCTGCCTGTGGTTCGGGAGCGGCGATGGTCGGTTCGAGGCGGACTCCGAGGCGACGCTCCGCGCGGAGCGTATCCCCGTCGAACGGTTGACTCCGGATGAGCTCCATGCCCGCTGGCCGCAGATCGCCGCCGACGATCTCGCCTTCGCGATCTTCGAGCCAGAGGCCGGACTTCTCCTTGCCCGCCGGGGCATCGCGGCCGTCGTCCGGGCGTTCGAGCGCGGCGGCGGTCATTTCGAGCTCAGTGCCGTCCATCCCGGTCGCGCCTCCGGGCGCCGGCTCGAGGCGGTCGTCGACGGCGGCGGTGGGGCCATCCGTGGCGGCGCCTTCGTGTTCGCCTGCGGGCCGTGGCTGCCGCGGCTCTTCCCGGAGATTCTCGGTGACTTCATCCGGGTGACGAAGCAGGACGTCTTCTTCGTCGGCCCGGGCGGTGGCGACGATCGCTTCACGGCCGATCGCCTGCCGTGCTTCGTCGACTACGATGCCGCGTCGTACGGCATCCCGGCCGTTGACGGCCGCGGCCTCAAGATCGCGCCGGATCGATACGGCCCCGTCTTCGATCCGTCCGGCGGCGACCGGCTCGTCGATCCCGAGTCGGCTCGGCTCATGCGCCGCTATCTCGCCCGGCGATTCCCGGCCCTCGCCGAGGCGCCGATCGTCGAGACGCGCGTCTGCCAGTACGAGACGACGCCCGACACGCACTTCCTCATCGACCGGCATCCCGACTTCGACAACGTCTGGCTCGTCGGCGGGGGCTCCGGCCATGGCTTCAAGCACGGGCCGGTGATCGGCGAGCACGTCGTGGCGCGGCTCGACGGGGCTCCGGTGGGACCCGGTGAAGAACGCTTCGCGCTCGATCGGCCACGAGTCCCGCACCCGGGGCTCAGGACCGGCGCCGACGCCATGGCCGACGGCTGGCGAGGCTACTGAGGTCGATGGGCGCCGCGCCCGCCGGTCCGCTTCCGGGCCACGCGGACCTCGGTTCAGGAGCGGATATCGACTGCACGATTAACCGACGCATGCGGGGCGGTGTGGCGACGGTGTCGGCTTCGACGTTCGGCTGAGTGCGCTCTCGGACGGTGCGGCCGCCGGATTCGACGACGCGCACGGTCGGCGGTCGAGCGTGATCGAGCGGTGCCATGGACCCGGGAGATCGGGGCGGGCCCCCGTCGGTCAGATCCCGGTCAGATCCCGGTCAGATCCCGGTCAGATCCCGGTCAGATCCCGGTCCGATCGACGCAGGCTAATCGTGCAGTCGATAAGCGCGGGCTAGCCACCGGGGCACGGAACGCGGGTGGGGGAATGGGCAATCCCGGGAGCGCGACGTAGGATGGGCATCCCGAGACCGGCACGGCTGCCAGGGACTCCCCGTGCGATACTTCCCCGATCCACATCACCACCCGAGGCAGCTCGCTGTGTCCGCCGTCGTCCTCAACCGCCTTCACCTCTCCGTACCGGTCGATGAGATCGTCCCGACGATCCGTGCCTTGCTCCCCGACACGCTCGACGTGATCGACGGCTTCGAGCATGTCTATCTCGTGAAGACGGCCGAGGATCGCGTCGATGTGATCATCGTGTGGCGGGACGAAGGGGCCGCGAACGCCGCAGCGGCGATCCTCGGCCCGACGCTGTTCGCGAAGCACTTCGCACCGGTCCTGGCGAGTCCACAGGATCGAACGGTGGGTACGACGGTCATCGATCACCCACACCCCTGACGCCGCGCCCGGCGGCGGCGAGGCGAGCCGACGTCCTCGGCTTCACGGACTTCTACGACCGACGCCGTACGCTCATGCGTGATCGGCTGAATGCCCTGCTAGTGCGCCGTCTCAAGAATGGCTCGACAACGCCCGACCTTGGCCAGGATCGC
>JADMIG010000013.1 GCA_015478725.1 Chloroflexota bacterium
TTGCTGAGGATCGTCTTGACCTGGCCGCCGAGGAAGATGAGGGCGATGATCGCGACGACCGCGATGAGGGCGAGGATCAACGCGTACTCGGCGAGACCCTGGCCGTCCTCATCCCGCTGAAGGGATGCGATGAGTGCATTGAAGAATGTCATGTGGAGGTACCTCCTTTCCTCAAGAATCGGCCGTGTCCCCCCGGACCGTCGAGAGCCGGTCGGACGACCGCCGGGCGCGTGTCCGGCGGTCGTCGTCTCCGCGTGGCCGGCGTCAGATCGAGCTGCCGACCGTGCTGAGGATCGTCTTGACCTGGCCGCCGAGGAAGATGAGGGCGATGATCGCGATGACCGCGATGAGGGCGAGGATCAGCGCGTATTCGGCGAGACCCTGGCCCTCCTCGTCCCGCCGAAGCGAGGCGAGGACCGAGTGGATGAGCGCCATGCATGGCCTCCTGATGATGAGTTCCGCCCCGTGATACCCGAGGTCGGCGGCCACTATACGTGGCGTCCTGCGATGGCCACCACTAGGCATTTCGTACCGTCGGTGCGCGCTCGCACCCGGACCGTCGGCCGTCAGTTGGCGCGATCGATCGCCGTTCCGATGGCGGCAAGGACGTCCGCGAGGGTCCTCCCGAAGACTACGAGGATGACGATCGCGACGACGGCCATGAGGCTGAGGATGAGCCCGTACTCCACGATCCCCTGACCTGCCGCCCTTCGGATGTCGGCCACCGTCGCGCTCAGCCGGCGGTAACCGCGGGCGGGGCGGCGACCGGGGCGCGTGGGAGATCGGCGACGATCCGGACCTCCATGCCCTTCGCGCTCAACCCGGCGTGGATACCGAGCGTCTTCGCCCGCTCGGTGATCTCCCGCCACGTCACGGGCGGCATGGGCACCCAGGCCGTCTTCCGGGCGACCTCGGCCGCCGCCAGCGCGCTTGCCAGATCGCGTTCCTCGATCATCGTCCGCAGGATCTCGGGCAGGGGCTCGGAGCGACCCTTGCCACCCGGATCCCTGCCGTCCGGATCTTTGCCGCGCTTCCCGCGACCACGATCGTCCCGAGCGGCGCCGCCGGAACCTCGGCCTGCCTCCGCCGCGTTCGCGGTCGTCGCGACATCGCGCTCTGCCGTGACCGTCGCCGTGATGGTGTCGCTCCAGTCGAGGCGGATGACGACCCGCTCCGGCGCGCTCGAGAGGAATCCGGCGAGCGTCTCATCGAGGAGGCGGAAGAGTCCGGACTCGAGCTCCATCGGCAGGCGGACGTCGAGGCCGAATGACTCGAACTCGACGGGGGTCCGGGCCCGCCGACCGCGATCGCGTGCCGCCCCGCGGAGCGTCGCGACGAGCCCGAGGTCGTCGAGGACCATCGGCCTCACGTCGAAGATGAACGTCTTGGTGGCTTCGAGCGTCTGCTGGACCATCGCGATGAGCTGGCGGACCTCGTCGCGAGCCCGCTCCGGGTCGCGCGTCACCAGCCGATCCACGATCTGGGCCTGGAGGACGATGTTCGTCAGGCTCTGGGCGGGGCCGTCGTGCATCGCCCGGGAGATCTCCCGCCGGAGATCCTCCTGGACCGCGAGGACCACGCGCGCGACCGCCGGCGAGAGCGTCGCCCGGTCGTCGCCGTCCGCGGCCGCGGCCTCCATGGCGCCGACCGCATCCGGTCCGACCGCTGCCGACGACGCGGTCTCGCTCGCCGCCTCCAGCGACTCCACGATCCCGGCGAGCGCCTCACGGTAGCGCCGCAGCACCTTGACCTTGCCCTCGAGGACCTCGACCTGGGTATCCATGAGGGCGGCCCGCTTCGTCAGCGTGGCCACCTGCGCACCGAGCGCCATGGCCTCCCCGACTCCTTCCGGCGCGTCGGTGGATGCCGTTTCGAGGCGCGTGGCGGCGGCCGCCCGCTTCGTCTCGTGACGACCGGCCTCCGCCCGGGCCTGCTGGAGGAGGAGATCGATCTCCGCCAGCTCGCGATCGAGGCCGCTCACATCGGCGGCTGCCCGCGCCCGGAGGTCGTGGAGCGAGGCGGGCGGCGGGTCGTCCGATCCGGTCATGGCGCGCGCCGCGCTCAGTCCTCCGGCATCCGGATCCAGCCCTGTCGCATGGCGTACACGACGGCCTGGGTCCGGTCGTTCACGGACAGCTTGCGGAGGATCGAGCTCATGTGGTTCTTCACCGTCTGCTCGCTGATGCTCAGCGCATAGGCGACCTGCTTGTTCGTCATCCCCTGGGCGATGTTGTCGAGGATCTCGACCTCGCGGGGCGAGAGCGGAGCGAAGATCGGGGCGGCCTCCTGGCCGTACACCGCGAGCTCGCGGAACTCCTTGAGGACGCGCGACGCGACTGCCGGCTTGGCGAACACCTTGTCGTTGATGAGGTACTCGCCCTGGGAGACGCGACGGATGATCGTCACCAGGTCGTCCGGCCCGACATCCTTGAGGATGAACGCCGCCGCCCCGGCCTTGATCGCGTCGAACAGCGCGTCCTCGTCCTCGTTCGCCGCGAGGACGATGATCGCCGCGCTCGGCAGCTCCCGCTTGATCCGCTGGGTCGTCTCGATCCCGCCGGAGCCCGGGACGGAGTGATCCATGAGGATGATGTCCGGGGATGTCTCGATCGCGAGGTCGAAGGCGCGCCGGCTCTCGTCGGCCTCGCCGACGACGTCGAAGTCGAGCTCCTTCTCGAGGATGTTCCGGATGCCGACCCGGAACAGGGCGTGGTTGTCGACGATGAGGATCTTCGTCCGCTCGTCGATCGTCCGGCGGTCCGGCCCGCCCCGCCGCCGCTCGGGTCCGCTGTAGTCCATGGCTTTCACCTGTTCTCCTCTCCGGTCGGGATGGTCAGTGTCACCGTCGTTCCCTCAGCAGGGCTCGACCGAACGTCGAATCGCGCTCCGATGAGTTCCGCCCGCTCGCGCATGAACTGGAGCCCGAAGTTCCGGCGCCCCCGCGCCGCCACGGTCCCGACATCGAAGCCCCGACCGTCGTCCCGGACCTCGAGGATCCAGTCCGGGCCGGCCATCCGGCTCGACACGGTAACCCCGTCGGCGGCAGCGTGCTTGCGGACATTCTGGAGCGCCTCCTGGACGATGCGCAGGGCGACCGTCTGCTCGGTCTCGGCGAGGTGGTCGGCCGGCGCGCCGAGGGCGGTATCGACCCGCATGCCGGCGACGGCCGCGAGCGTGGCCGCAGCCTCGGCGATCGCCCCATCCAGGCCGAGCTGATCGAGAAGCGGCGGGCGCAGGTGGGTGATGAACGTCCGGACCTCGTCGAGCTCGCGCCGGAGCTGGGCACGAAGGATCCCGATCTCCGTCCGGACGAGCGCCGGATCCTCGTGGAGCACCCGCTCGATGTACTCGACCTGGAAGATCGCGTTCGTCAGCGCCTGGGCGGGGCCGTCGTGGACGTCCTGGGCCAGCCGGCCGCGCTCGGCCTCCTGCGCCTCGAGGATCCGCATCTGGAGGTCCGTCGGCAGACTCACCGACGCCGGGTCGCTGATGAGCGTGACGTCTCCGTGCTCGAGGAAGAGCCATGAGCTCTCGAGGCTCCGCTGGGCGAGATCGAGTCGCGAGAGCTCGCGCTCGTGGACCCCGAGCGCCTCGCCGAGCTCCGTCACCATGCTCCGATCGGGGCCTGGGGGACTGCCGCCCGGATCGACCTCATCGTGAACGGCATGCCAGCGAGCCAGCTCGCCGTGATAGGCCTCGCGGTAGCGGTCACGGATCGAGCGGACACTGTTCGCCGCCTGGCTGAGGGCGGCCTTCGCCTCCGCGTGGAGGCTGTCGAAGGGATCCCCGCGGGGATCGGCGGTGGATCGGGCGGTGGATCGGTCCATCGGCTCCCGAGTATAGGGACCCCCGAACGGGCGACGTCCGGCCCTTTCGGCCCGCGCGCTCACGGGCAGCGTATCCGGTACGCCCTGGTCCCGCCGAGTGCCGGAGTCCCCGTGGTGTCGAGTGGCACCGCCCGGAAGCACGTCGCGTCCGGTCCACCCGCCGCAAGGATCGCGGGCCACGCTCCGCGCGGGTCCGCGCCGAGGATAAGGAGCCGCGCTCCGAATCGGGTCGCCAGCCCGACGACGTCCGCCGGCGACTCGTCCGGGAGCGCGAGAGCCGGTCGACCCGTCGCCTCCGCGTACCAGATGGGGAAGTCCGTGACCACCGGAGCGTTCAGCTCGGATGCGGTCACCCCGGCCGTCGTGAGTGCCGGCCCGAGCGCCGCGAACCGCGCCGCGACGTCACGCGCCTGGGCGCCGTAGCTCGCGAGCGAGAGGCTGAAGAGGACGGAGGCGGCGATCGTGAGCGTCGGCCCGAGCCAGGCGACCGGGTTCGTCCAGCCGCGCCAGCGGCCCACCCGGGCGATGAACGCGTCGAGACCGGCGAGGCAGCCGACGATGAGGAGGGCGTGGACCGGCCCCGCCGCGTGGAGGAACGTCCCCCACGTCGTGGAGACCGGGAAGAGGAGCGTGGTTGTCGCGAACGTGAGGCCGGAGAGGACGATGAGTGGTCGGAGCACTCCCGCGCCGCGGATCATGGGGAGCACGACGAGCGCCCCGAGCCCGACGACACCGACCGGGAAGCTCGGCACGAGGAGCACGTCGAGGAGGTTGTGGCCGAACCCCTCCACCCGCGAGCCGACGAGGAACCCGAGGCCCTCGCCGAGATACCGGGCCACAGTCGGCGGATGTGCGTAGGCGAAGATGTCGAACCCGGTGACGGACAGGGCGTTGGAGACGGCCTGGCCGGGAAAGGGGCTGCCGAAGACCGCCCAGTCGCGGATGAGCCAGGGCACGAGGACGAGGCCGCCGACGATCGCCGGGATGGCGATGAGCCGGAACCGGACCACCCCATCGAGCCGTCGCCCGCCGCCATCCACCCCGTCCCTCGCCAGCCATGCGACCGCGACCCAGGCGAGCCCGAGCCAGACGAACTCGTTCCGGGTGAGCGCCGCGAGGCCGACGAGGACGCCGAGGCCGAGGACCCGCGCATCGCGGACGCGAGCCCCCTGCGGATCGCGGAGCAGACGAGTCATGAGGAGGCACGCCCCGAGCGCGATGGCCGTGAACGGCGTCGTCGAATCCGGCAGCGCGCTGTGGAGGAGGAGCGGCAGCGAGACGGCCGCCGTCAGGCCGCTGCCCACGGCGAGGGTCCGTGCGCGGCCGGCGGGCAGCCGCAGCTCCGCCGCAAGATCCGCCGCCAGCCGCCAGGCGAGGACCGGCACGAGCGATCCCACGAGGACGGTCCCGACCTGGGAGGCATGGAACCCGGTGCCGAGGAGCAGCATCGGGATCGCGGCGAGGAGCGCCGGGAGCGGCAGCCACACCTCGAAGGCAGGCCGCGGAAAGACGAGCGGCGGCGTCTGATAGCTCCAGATCGCGTCGGACACGAGGCCTCGTCCCTCGACGAGGTTCCGGGCGACACCGTAGTAGTACGCGGTGTCCTCCGGCGTCGGGAACGGGATCGCGGCGGCGACGATCGCCCGGATGACGAGCGCGACCGCGAACAGCCCGCCGGCGGTCAGCCACAGCTCGCGACGGGTCACGGCGCCGCTCCGCCGCCGCATCGGGTGTCCGCGGTCATCGTGCAGATCGGGTAGAGGGCGAGTGTGGGTGCCGCGTCGCCAGCGGCGATCTCCTCGGCCGTCGCCGGGATCGTCAGCACCGGGGGGCCGATCCACGACGGGCGCGGTCCGCCCTCGATGATCGGGACCATGGCCCGCACGATGGACTGGCGCTCGAGGGCGAGCCAGCGGATGTCGTACGCGCGGGCGACGGTCTCGACGGTCGACAGTGGGTCATCCACGGTCACGACGCCCGGATGGCCGGTGAGATATCGGAAGCCGCTCGCGTCGATGGACATGATGCGGTCCGTGGAGGGTGCCCCATGCGCGTCGAGCCACGCGCCGGCGGCGAGGCGCGGATCGCGGGCCACCGTCCAGGCCGCGTGGACGACTGGCGTGAAGACCACGGCGAGACCGGCCGTGAGGACGATCGCCCCGCCCACGAAGACCCGCGACGCTCGCACCGGGTCCCAGGCGCGACGTCGCCGTGCGACCCAGCCCACGAGGACGGCGATCCCCTCGAGGGCGAGGACGTAGCTGTGCGGGGCGAGCGCGACCGCCGAGTGGATGAACGTGCCGCCCGGGACGTGGATCGCCGACACGATCGCGGAGAACGCGAAGAGGATCGCGGCGTAGACGAAGAACGGACCGAAGTCCACCGAGCGCCGCCGCGCCCAGCCCCCGACGAGGAGGAACGGGACGAGGACGACGCCGCAGACCAGCACGGCGAAGATCCCGACGGCCGCCACAAAGCCGAGCACGCGGCTCACGACGAGCGGGCCGATGCCCTGACCGAGGAATGCGCCGATCGAGACGTCGGAGATGATGCTGTTCATATCGGACATCGAGCGGATGAAGAGGATCCGGCCGGACGAGGTGGACGGAGAGAGGCTCCCGAAGAGGGCGAGCTGGCGGGCGTACCACGGACCCATGACCACGAGGAAGCCGGCCGCCGAGGCGACGATCGCCCACATCGGGATGACCGGGGGCCGATCGCCGCCGGACCGCCAGGAACGCCATCGATCCCAGACCACGGCCAGGCCGAGCGTCCCCGCGACGAGGACCCCGTCGTTTCGGGCGAGCGTCGCGAGGCCCACGAGGAGGCCGGCGAGGGCGAACGCGCGCGCGTCGCCCTTGAGCGCCCGGGCCGTGAGGAGGAGCGCTCCGGCGACGAGCGTCTCGTACAGGCCGAAGTTGTCCGGCTGGGCCATGAACGGGGTGAGGAGGCCCGGGATCGCGGCAAGGATCCCGGCGCCCACCTGGACAGAGGGTCGGGCGCCCGCCTCGCGGGCGATCGCCCAGGTGAGCGGGGCGGCGAGCGCGCCGACGATCGCGAACGGAGCGTCCGCCGCCCACGCTGCGGCCTGACCGAAGATCGCGATGAATGGCCATTGGACGAAGGACGCGAGCGGCATCCAGTGGGCGTTGCTCGGGATCGGCAGCTGGGGGTTCGCGGGGAGCCGGCCGCCCACGTCGACGAAGGCCCAGATGACATCGACGTTGAGCCCGTGGCCCGCCGCAAGCTGGCGCGCCACGTCCACGTAATAGAAGGAATCGGGATAGGCCGGATCGGGGAAGTGGGCGATGGCGATCGCGCGGACGGCGAGGGCTAGCAGGTAGAGACCCGCGGCGATACGCATCGCGGTGCACAGTAGCACCGGGTCGGGCCGCTTCCGACCGGTACGAATGGGTCATCCGCCAGGCGGACCGATGCCCCGGGGGCCGGACTTCGCCGGCGCTGTCGAACGCTACGATGCGACGGTGTCCATCTCGCTGGTTCGGCCGTTCCGCGATCCGCGGTTCAGGCGGCTCGTCTGGGTCGCCGTGGGGATCACCGGCTGGGCCGGCCTCGTCGGGCTGGGCGTCGGACTCTTCGCCGAGCAGCCACCGAAGGCGGGGTTCGATCTCGCGCTCGTCCTCGACGCCGGGCGGCGTGTGGCCGCCGGCACGAGCCCGTATCTCGCCGGCGCGGTCAGCGGCGGGACGTCCGCCGAGGATCTCTTCTTCTCGTACCCGCCACCCATCGCTCAGTTCGCGTCGCTCGTCGTGGGGCTCACGACGCCGTTCGTCCTCCTGCTGTCGGGGCTCGGTGCGTCGCTCGGCCTCGGGATCGTGGCGCGCGGGCTCGCGCACGCGCACGGGGATCGATCGGGGCTCGACGTCGTCCTCCCCGTCCTCGCCCTTGCGCCCTTCGTCTATCCGTTCGCCATCGCACTCCTGTTCGGCAACGTGGACGCGTGGTTCCCGTTCGTCTACGGTGCCGTGCTCGTGGCGACGATCGACGAGTCCGGCCGCTGGCGGACCGGCGCGGGCATCGTCCTCGGGCTGGCAACGCTCGCCAAGCTCTACCCGGGTGCGCTCTTCGGCTGGCTCGCGATCCGCGGTCTCCACACGTGGATCGGCGGCCGCTACGCGACCCGGCGCGCATTCCCGACTGAATGGATCACCCTGATCGCGGCCGTCGCGACGATCGCCCTGGCCGTCGGCGGCAGTCTCCTCGTCGGCGGCAGCGGGCCATGGACCGACTACGTCGGCGTCCTTCGGGCGGGCGCCTCGGCGCAGCTCGCCGTCGCCCTCAATATCGGTCCCGCGAGCCAGCTCGCCCTGCTCGCCGGCGATCCGTCGCTCGCGGCCCGCCTCGCGCCGGTGATCGGCGGGGGCGCTGTCCTTGTCATCTCGTTCGGGGCGTGGTTCGTTCCGCGGACCACCCTCTCCCTCGCGATCGCGACGGCCGCGTCGCTCGTCCTCCTGCCGATCACGTGGTTCCACTACCCGGTGGCGATCGTCCCGTTCGCGGCCGCCGCCTGGGTCGCGGCCCGCGGGACGCCGTCCGCCCGCCCGATCGGCCTCGTGCTCATCGCGGCGCTCGTCGGCGCCGGCGGCACGATCCTCGCGCCCGTCGCCCTGTGGATCGCGGTGGCGCTCGTCCTCGCGGGTGTCGCGCTCGCCCCCACATCCAGCGTACGGCGCCGTCTGGCGAGCTGACGCGCGTCCTCGGCGTCGGACCGCGGCGGCGACCGCGGCCGCGAACTGCCGCCTCAGTCAGCCGGCCGGCCCGCTGGCCGGGTCAAGGATGACGCGGAAGAGGGCGAGCGCCGCCGCAGCATCCACCACCATCCTGGCGCGCGTTCGGCCAGCCAGGGCAGGACGGCAAGTGCGATGAGCGAGTAATTGGCGATCGAATAGGAGATCGGGACGCCCTGCATGTTCCGGAGCACGGTGAGGTAGTCGGGGATCAATGGCACCGTCAGGAGGATCGGGACGATCGCGAGGATCGCCGTAGGGATCGGCCGCCGAAGGCCCACGATCGCGAGCGGAGCGAGCGTCGGCTTCATCGCGAGGAGTCCGACTGGCCAACCGAACCGGATCCCGAGCCCGAACACGGCGCAGAGGAAGAGCGAGCTGTTGCCGTTGAGGATCGGGTACTGCAGCGAGTTCGTCATCGAGAGGACCGCCACGGCCGGCCAGGCCCACCAGACCAGACCGCGAAGCAGATAGCAGAAGACGGCGATGGGGATCGCGTCCCAGAGGATGAAATCGATCGGATGGGGGAGGACGGCGAAGGGGGCGACGAGGACGAGGAAGTTCGGGGGGTGGATGAAGTCGAGATGTTCAGGCGTGAACGGGCCGGCGAGCTCAAATGGCGCGTACGGCGAGCCTGTCGCGAGAAGTCGATCGAACCCCGCCCGGTAGCCGAGCCAGTCGAGGCCGAGCGGGATCGTGTCATGGTTCGCGAACCAGCCGGTGGCGAACAGCACCGCCTGGATGAGCACGAGCGCGATCGATCCACCGATGACGACTCGCTGGACGATGCGTCGTCGGACGAGTGGGGGATCGGGAGAAGCCGAGATTGTCATGGGACGGGATGGTGCCTCCGCGCGATGACCGTGGCACTGACCCGAGAGTACCCCGTCGCGGTCCGGCGGTGCCATCTACACTGCGCCGGATGGAAGCCCGGTCGCTCACGATCGTCCTGCCGGCGTACCAGGAGGCGACCCGGATCGGTCCGGCGCTCGACGAGCTGTTCGGGTATCTCCATCGGCGCGGCGAGAACGCTCGTGACGGCGCACCCGGAGCGGCGCGCCTGCCGCCCCTCGTGACGGTCCTCGTCGTGGATGACGGAAGCACGGACGGGACGGCGGGGATCGTCGCATCGCGCCCGGAGGCCATCGGGGCCGACGCGTCCCTGCCCGAGCTCGCGCTCCTCCGGGTGCCGCACGCAGGCAAGGGCGCGGCCGTGCGGGCGGGGATGCTCGCGGTCACCTCGGACCTGGCCGTCTTCGCCGACGCGGACATGGCGACGCCGCCGGACCAGCTGCCCCTCCTCGTCCAGGCGCTCGCAGATCAGGATGTGGCGCTCGGCAGCCGGATCCAGCCGGACGGAACGGACATGCGGGGAAGCCAGCCGCTGTACCGCCGACTCCTCGGGCGGGCGTTCCACGCCTTCGCGTCCGTGTGGGTGGTCGGGGACGTGCAGGACACGCAGTGCGGGTTCAAGGGCTTCACGAGGGAGGCCGCGGACGCGCTGTTCGCAGACCAGCGGATCACGAGCATCGTCTTCGACGTCGAGCTCATCTACCTCGCCCGGCGGCGCGGACTGCGGATCGCCACCGTCCCGATCCGCTGGGCGGACCGACGCGGATCCCGGATGAGGGCGCGACCGGGTCTCGCGCTCCGCGTCGCGTGGGACCTGCTCCGCATCCCGTTCCTCCACCGACGGACGAGCCGGGGTCAGGCGAGGTCCCGGTCAGAACGCGAGCCATGACGGCGGCTCCCCTGGCGAGCGACGCACGGCCCGGGAGGGCGGCGCGGCTCGGCCGGGCGGTGCTCCCGGTCCTCGCGATCCTCATCTTCGTGGCCGCCACGGTGGCGATCGCCTGGGCGGCCCGGGACACGCTCGGCTACGACTACCAGGCGTACGTCCGCGCGGCAGAGCGCCTTGTCGCCGGCCAGGCGCTCTACGACCCGAACGTGAACGTGGCGGGCCCATTCGCGATCTTCCTGTACCCGCCACCGTTCGCCTTGGCGATGGTCCCGTTCTCGTGGCTCCCCGCAGGCACCGGACCCGCCGTGTGGACTGCCGTCCTCGCCATCGCGTACGTCCTCGGCGTGGCGATCCTCCCGGTGCGGCGGGATGTCCGCTGGGTGACCCTCCTCCTCGCCGGGATCTGCTGGCCGTTCCTCTATTCGATCAAGCTCGGCCAGGTCGGTCCGCTCCTGTTCCTCGCCTTCGCGGCCGGCTGGCGATGGCGCGATCGGCCGGGGATCCTCGGAGCGGCCATCGCGATCGGCGCGCTCATCAAGGTCCAGCCGGCGATCCTCTTCGGCTGGGCGCTCGCGACCGGTCGGCGGCGGGCGGTCGTCATCGGTGTGGTGATCCTCGTGGGAGCGTCGCTCGTCGCGACGGCGATCGCAGGGTCGGGGGTGTGGTTGGACTACGTCGCGATCCTCGGCCGGGTGAGCTCGCCCGTGACGACCCCGCACAACTACACGCCCGGCGCGCTCGCGTACGGTGCCGGCGCGAGCCTCGCCGTCGCCACCGCGATCCAGTGGGGCTGGGTCGCCCTCGCGGTCGCGATCGTGCTCGGGGCCTGGTGGCGGGCGGACGCGGAGACGGGATACGTGACGACGGCGATCGCCAGTCAGGTCATCTCGCCGCTCCTCTGGGAGCACTACGCGATGCTGCTGCTCCTCCCGACGGCGCTCCTCCTCGAGCGGCGACAGTGGTGGGCTGTCGCGCTTCCGCTGCTCCCGTGGCTCGGGCCGCCCGCGTATCCGATCGTCTTCCTGGCCGGCCTCATCGGTCCGATCCTCACCGCGCCGCGGAGGGGCACGTAGGGGCTCGCAGGAGCTTGCCGAGGATCGCTCCCGCGTGGGTTGTGTCACCTACGCGTGGGGTGCGTCGTATACGCGACTCGGGAGCCTGCCGGCGGACCCGGCGCTCGAGTCCGAGCTCAAACCTGCCCCCAGCAGGCCTCGACCGCCCCGGCGGCCCGACATTGCACGCACTCGGTGCGTCGGTGATACGAAGGGCCTTCGGCTTGGCGCTGACCCGGCGTTCGCCCACCCCCGTAGACTCTCCCGCGTGATATGGATCGATATCGCGGCCATTCGTCGCCCGACAGGCCGATGACGACGCGCCGGATCACGACCGTCGCCGCCGGCCTCGCCCTCGTCGTCGCGTCGTTCGTCATCTACCTCCTCAGCTCCCGCCAGTTCAACGCCGGCCGGGGCGACTTCTTCTATCTCGCCGATGCGTTCCTCCACGGCCGGACGTGGCTCCCGTTCGCCCTCGGCGAGAACGACGTCATCTACGGCGGGGCCGGACGGTTCTTCGTCCCGTTCGCGCCGTTCCCGGCGATCGCACTCATGCCGCTCGTCGCGGTCGTGGGCTCGACCACCGCCGATTCGTGGCAGCCGATCGTCAACAGCCTCATCGCCGCGACGGATGTCGGCCTCGCGTTCTGGCTCGCGAGCCGGGCGGGCGTCACGCGGGTCGTCGATCGCCTGTGGCTCGCGGTGCTCCTCGGCTTCAGCACGGCGATCTGGTGGGTCACCACCCGCGGTGGCGTGTGGCACACGGGCCACCTCGTCGCGACGTTCCTCACCTTGTGCGCCCTCATCGAGTTGTTCGGCCGCCGCCGGCCGTGGCTTCTCGGACTTCTCGGCGGCGCGGCGTTCCTCACCCGCCCGCCGCTCGCGTTCGCGCTGCCCGTCTATGCGCTCCTGCTCTGGGCGCCGGACGACGGCGACGTTGCGCCGGACGACGGCGAGGTGACGCCGGCGGAGGACGGGGTGAAGCCGCGCGCGAACGTCGCCCCGTGGGATCCGCGGTCCTGGCCGATCCGGGAGTGGCTCGCGTTCGGCCTCGGCGCGCTCCCGAGCCTCGCCCTCTTCTTCTGGTACAACGACGCGCGGTTCGGCAGCCCGTTCGAGTCCGGCTACGCTCTCGCGACGCTCCCACCGTTCCTCGAGACGCTCCGCGAGCAGGGGCTCTTCTCCACCTCGCACGTCGGGATGAACATCGACTACCTGTTCCTCCACCTCCCGACGCAGATCCCGAGGTTCCCGTTCTTCCGACCGGACGGACTCGGGATGTCCATCTTCCTCACGAGTCCCGGGCTGCTCCTCGCCGTCCGGGCACCGTGGCGGTCGCGCCTGGCGATCGGTCTCGGCCTCGCCGCCCTCCTCGTCCTCATCCCGACGCTCCTCTACTACGGCGGCGGGTGGCTCCAGTACGGCTATCGGTATGCCCTCGACTCCATCCCGTTCGTCCTCGCTCTCTGCGCGCTCGCCGTCGCCCGCCACGGGCTCGGCTGGGGATGGCGGGCGGTCATCGGCTTCGGGATCCTCGTCAACCTCGGTGGGGTCTACTGGGCATATCACCTGTTGTGACGGCGGCCCGGAAGTTGCGGCCGCAACCGTAAACTGAAGCCGGTGCTATCCTCGCGGGCGTGACCTCCCAGACGCTCGACGCCGAGCCTGCCTGTCCCCCGGCGGCCGCGGCCGCCACCCAGGACCGAACCGGATCTGCCTCGACGGCGATGCCGACCGACCACCCCCTTGTCGTCCGGCGCGTTGCGTTCGACGACATCCCGAGGGCGACGTGGGACGCGCTCGTGGATCGCACCCCCGCCGCGACCCCGTTCAGCCGCTGGGCGTTCCATCGAGCGTGGTGGGACGCCTACGGCGCGAACGCCCACGACGAGACGCTGGTCGTCGAGGCTCCCGGCGTTCGCCCGAGCGAGTCCCGCGCGGACCCCGACGCCCTTCCAGTGGCGATCGTCCCGCTCATGCACCGCCACGAGGTGGAGCCCACGGATGCGGCGACGCATTCGACTCTCCGCCACGGCGGCGAGCAGCGGCTCACCGCGGTCCCGCCCACCGCGAAGGCGATCTTCTTCGGGGCGAGCTATCACGCCGACTACGCGACGGTCCTCACCGCGCCCACGGATCTCCCCGCCGTCTCCCAAGCGCTCGTCGCCCACCTCGCGGCGACGCCGACCCGGGACGACCTCCATCCGGACCCGTGGGATGTCGTCGACCTGCGGCGTCTTCGCTGCGGCGACCCCGCGGCGGACGAGCTCACCGCCGCCTTTCGCGCGGCGGCACCCGGCGAGGGCTGGAACGTCATCCTCGAACGCGAGGATGTCTGCCCGATCGTGAAGATCGAGCCAGGCCACGACTTCGAGGGCTATCTCGACACGCTCGAGAAGAAGGCCCGCCACGAGATCCGTCGGAAGATCCGCCGGGCCGAGGCCGCCGGCGATGTCCGCCTCTCCGAATCGGACGACGCCCTCGCCGAACTGGATGCCTTCATCGACCTTCACCAGCGCCGCTGGGGCGCCGATGGCCTCTTCCCGCCGACCCCCGGCGGCGACGCCAGCCGGCTCTTCATCCGGCGGCTCTTCGAGGAGTTCGGGCCCGGCGGGGCGATCCGCCTGACATTCCTCACCGTGAACGGCCGTCGGATCGGCGCGGGGATCCACTTCGACGACGGCGAGTCCATCGGCTACTACAACGCCGGCGTGGACCCGGACGCGCGCGAGCTCTCGCCCGGCGTCATCCTGCTCGCCCGCCACCTCGCCGCGGCGATCGCCGCCGGCCGTACCCGCTTCGACTTCCTCCGCGGCGACGAGCCCTACAAGTACGAGTGGGGCGCGGTGGACGAGCCGATCCAGCGCATCCTCGTCACGCGGACGGCCCGCTGAGATGAGCGCACCTGCCGGCGACGACCCCTGCCTCGAGCCGGTGATCCGGTTGCCACTTCCGGACGACCGCCGCATCCGCATCGTCGAGGTCCTCGCGACCGGGACGAACGGCGGCGCCCAGGAACACCTGTACGGCCTCCTCTCGCGCCTCGATCGCGACCGCTATGACGTGAGCGTCGTCTCGCTCTCCGCCGGGAGCGCGGCCCGGAAGATCGCCCGGCTCGGCATCCCGGTGACGATCGTCGACGATCCGGAGGACGGCGCCGCCGTGGCGGACCTCACCGCCCACCTCGGGGAGATCCGTCCCGATGTCGTCCACAACCACATGTTCCGGGCGGAGGTCCTGGGCACGCGCGCGGCGCTTGCGCTCGAGCGGTCCGTTGGGCTCCGGCCGTATGTCGTTTCGACCGTTCACTCGTCGCGGGTCCGCTCGATCGAGGATCGGGAGCTCCTGCGGGCGCTGACGCCGTCCATGGACCGCCTCATCGCGGTCTCGCGGGCGATCGTGGCCAAGATCGCGGACGAGCGCTGCTGTGCGACCCCCGTGAGCCTCATCTACAACGGCGTCGACCTCGATCGATACGACCATCAGGAGGCGCCCTCCGCGCTGTCCGAGGAGTACGGCCTGGAACCCGGGGCGCCGGTCGTCGGCGTCGTCGCCCGGCTTGAACCGGAGAAGGGCCACCCGACGCTCCTCGAGGCTTGGCTGTCCATCCTCCGGTCGTGCCCGGACGCCTACCTCCTCGTCGTCGGCGAGGGAAGCGGGCGGGAGGCCCTCGAGGCCCAGGCCCGCGAGCTGCGGATCGCCCATCGGGTCGTCTTCACCGGCCGTCGCGACGACATCCCGGCGGTCACCGCCGCCCTTGACGTCGCGGTCCTGCCCTCCTATCGCGAGGCGCAGGGACTGACGATCCTCGAGGCGATGGCGCTCTCGCGCCCGGTCGTCGCGTCCAACGTCGGCGGCATCCCCGAGATGGTGGAGGATGGCGTCACGGGGCTGCTCGTGCCGCCGCGCGATGCCGGTGCGCTCGCGGCGGCGATCGTCCGCCTCCTCCGCGATCACCCCCTCGCGGACACCCTTGCCCGGGCCGGTCACGACCTGGTCCACGATCGCTTCTGCATCCAGCTCATGGTGAATGCGACGGAATCGATCTACGAGGCGGGTGCCGCGGCCGTGCGCTTGAGCGAGGCCGTCGCGGTCTGACGAGGCCACAGCGTTCGGGTAGGCCCGGTCCACGCACGCGGGGCGGCGAGGGGTCTCCCGGCTCAGTCAGTTCGGGGCATGAACACGCGGGTGACCGTGCCTGCGGACGGTCCTCCATCCGTTGACTGCTACGCAAAATGCGTAGATTATCATGGGTGTGAGGCAACTCCTCGACACGCGGACTGCGTCTGTCCTCCTCGTGCTGTCCGAGCGTCCGGAAGGCGCGACGCTGAGCGAGCTTGCCCATCTCGTCTCCGCCCCTCTCTCGAGCCTCCAACGCAACATCGAGTCTCTGGAGGACGACGGGGTCGTCATCCGCGATCGTCGGTCGCGGCCGCGCTACCGCCTCGCTGCCGACGCGCCGCGCGACGGCATCGCCCAGGTAGCCGGGTGGAGGCTGCCGCAGGAAGCGGCCGAGAAATTGCGCCAGCAGGCGGCTGCGATGAGCGCCGCGTCCGACCCGAGCGTCGACTCCACGAGGGCTCTGCGGACCGCGCTCCGAGATCCCGGCCGAGCCAAGGAATTGGAGGACATGGCGCGACGGCTGATCTGGTGGCAGCCGGCGAGAGCGACCTTGAAAGAGCCGGCGAGACTCATCGCCCAGGTCATGGCCGTCGGCAGTTGGGAGGACATGGAGTTCGTTGAGTCGCTCTTCGGTGAAGCGGCGTTTCGCGACGTGCTCGGCAAGGCGTCACCTGGAGTCTTCGGCCCTCGCGCATGGGCCTACTGGCACGCGCGGCTGGGCTACAAGCGGACGCCACCGCTGCCGAAGCGTGCGGTCGGGTGAGCCGTCGACGCCACTACGGCTGCCGCAAATGCCCAGGTCCTTGGTCAGCGCCATCGGGACACCGGGAACGACACGCAGAAGCGCACGAACGCCGCGGCCGCCGTTCTTCTGGCTGAGTCCCCTCGGCCATCATTCGCCGATCATGCTCGTCACGGAGCCGTCAACGGGCCCACATTTCTGGTTCCGGTGCACGGGTCGGGGATGGTCGGGAGCGCGCAAGAGGCCATATTCCTGGGGCCATCGCCACGAGCAGTAGGGTCAGCCAGTCCATGTTCACCACCGGCGAACCCCAGACCATGGTGAAGACCGCGATCGAGAAGGCGACCTCCGGCCCGCGGCGCAGCGCCCACATCGCCGAGATCCCGACGATGTCGATGGCGAGCGGGACGAAACGCGCAACCTCCGTCGCGACGCCGAGGTCGCGCACGACCCCGGCCAGACTGAATTGCGATGAACCCACTGAAGCCGTCTGACCGATCACATGCAGGTAGTCGAGATGCGCCTGCAGGCCTGCTCCGATGAGACTGAGCAGAGCGAGCGCGACCGCCGCAATGACGAACGCGGCAACGGCATGCCAGCGACGCTGGACGAGGAGCCAGATGACGAGGATCGCCGGCGTCAGCTTGAGGACCGCCGCGACCGCCAGCACTACACCCGCGCCTCGATCGTGGCCCTCGCGGACGAGGAGCCACACGGCGACAAGTGCGAAGAGGAGCAGCCCGTTCACATTTCCGGTCGGGATCTCGTAGATGAACGGGACGAGAAAGACGAAAAGTGCAACCGCCATCAGAACCGGCCGCGCCCGGAGCATGAGGCCGATCGTGGAACCGATGCCCACTGCGCAGGCCGCCCACCAGATGTATAGACCGGCTTCGGCCGGAAGAGCCGCAAGCGGTCTCCAGATCACCGCGATCAGCGGCGGCGACAGGAGCGGGACGGTCCAGTACGGGGGTCGGATGTCGATCGGTCGATCGCCGGGCGACAGGGCGTAGAGCGGATGTCCGGCGTTCAAGCGTTCGCCCGCCGCCAGGTAGGTGACGCCATCGGCGGGACCGTACCCAAGGACGAGGATCGCGTAGAGGATGATCCCGACGAAGAGGCCGATCGAACAGCCGACGAACACCCAGCGCGCCGCCCACGAGCGGTGTCCGATCAATCGCTCGTCCCGGTGCCCGGCAGGCCGAGTAGAGTCGTTCACCGCTCGATGCTACGCCGAGCGTTCATCCACGACGAGCAGTGAGTCGGACGCCCGCGGCCGGTACCATCGGGGTGTTGCATACAACCGAGCCGCTCGTCGCCGTCGTCATCCCCGCCCTCAACGAGAAGGGGAAGATCGGCCGTGTCCTCGACAAGATGCCGCGCGATGGCCGCTTCGAGGCGATCGTCGTGGATGACGGTTCCACGGACGGGACCGGCGACGAAGCGAGAGAGCACGGTGCGGCGCTCGTCATCCGGCATGAGGTTCGCGGCGGTGTGGGGGCTGCCATCCGGGACGGCTTCCGCGCGGGCATCGGTCGCGAGCGGCCATACCTCGCCCTCCTCTCGGGCGACGATCAGCACGAACCGGCGGAGCTCGTCGGCGCGCTCGATCGCCTGCTCGCGTCGAACGCGGACTACGTCCAGGGATCGCGCTGGATCCGCGGCGGCCGGGTGGAGGGCGACAGTGGCGGGCGCGGCTTCGGCACCCGCGTCTACTCGGCCGTCTTCAGCGTCCTCGCCTTCCGGCGGATCACGGACGCCACGAACGGCTTCCGGATCTTCCGCTCATCGATCCTCGCCGATCCGGCGATCGACATCGGCCAGTCGTGGCTGGACAGCTACGATCTGGAGCCGTACGTCCTGTACAAGGCCATCCGGCGGGGCTATCGGGTCATCGAATACCCGTGCACCGTCGTCTATCACGCCAAGGAGGGCTACACGCACATGCGCGGTCTGCGCGACTGGTGGCGGCTGTTCCGCCCGGCGATCCTCCTCCGATTCGGGGTGAAGCGATGATGAACCCGGAGCGGTCCTTCGGCGGCCGGCGGATCCTCGTGACAGGCGGCGCAGGATTCGTCGGTGGCGCGGTCGCCCGCCGTCTCGTCGATGCCGGGGCGAAGGTGACCGTCCTCGACGATCTCTTCACCGGCCAGGCGGAGACGGTCCCGGCGGCGGCACAGTTCGTCCACGGCTCCGTGACGGACGTCGCGCTCGTCAACGAGCTCGTGGCGGCGAACTCGCTCGTCTTCCATCTCGCCGCCCGGAACATCATCGCCAGCACGAAGAACCCCCGGGACGACTTCGAGACGAACATCGGCGGAACGCTCAATGTCCTGCTCGCCGCCCGGGAATCGCGGGTGGAGCGCGTTGTGTACAGCTCGTCCACCTCCGTCTACGGCAACCCGCGGAGCATCCCCATCAACGAGGACGACCTCATCGTCCCGCTCAGCCCGTATGCCGTCAGCAAGCTCGGCGGCGAGAGCTACTGCCAGGCGTTCTACGAGAGCTACAGCCTCCCGATGGCCGTCGTCCGCTACTCGAACATCTTCGGGGTGGGTCAGCGGCCGGACAATCCGTATTGCGGTGTCGTCAGCAAGTTCCTCACGAACGCCTTCGCCGGCGAGCCGCTCTCCATCCACGGTGACGGGCTCCAGACCCGCGACTTCACCTACATCGACGATGCGGTGGAGGCGACCCTTCTCGCCGCCATCCATCCCCGCGCCGAGGGCGAGATCTTCAACGTCGGGACGGGCATCGAGACCTCCATCGTCGAGCTCGCCCGGATGATCGGCCTCGCGACCGGCCGCGAGGTCACGATCCAGACGATCGACCGCCGCGACATCGACAACATCCGCCGCCGGGTCGTCAACATCGAGAAGGCCCGCCGGATGCTCCACTGGGTCCCGCAGATCCGGATGCAGCGGGGTCTCGATCTCACCGCCGAGTGGTTCCAGGCCGCGGGGTTCGCGGCGAGCACGGACGGGGCGCCCCCTGCGGCCCAGTCGTAGAACCGGGTCCGCGCAGCGATGACGGGGCGAGCCGTGCGTGTGGGGCGCCACGTCGCGTCCCTTGGCCGGTGGACGGAGCCGCTCGATCGCCTGGCCCTGTACGTGTGCGTCGCCCTGGGGATCGGCTCAGGGATTGGCTATGCGACCGGATCCATCGTCGGTGGAATCGACGCCCACATGGTCTGGGACGCCTCGACCTCGTATCCGACCCATTGGATCGCGAATGCGTACGTCTACCCTCCGCCGCTGGCTCAGATCGTCGAACTCATCCATCCGATCGGCTACGGGCTCTTCGTGGCGTCACTCATGGTCACGCTGTTCTGCGCGCTCTGGTACTGCGCTCGTAAGTGGTCCCTGCTGTTCGTCGTCGGATGGCTCATCGCGTGGCGCTTCATCGTGGTCGCGCCGGGCGCGGTGGTCGATGCGGTCCTGCTCGGCAACGTCCAGGTGCTCGTCGCTGCCGCCCTGGTGGCCGGCTATCGATGGCCGGCGCTGTATTCGTTCGGCATCCTCACGAAGCTCGCTCCGGTCCTCGGCCTCGTGTGGTTTGCCGTACGCCGCGAGTGGCGCCAGCTGGCGATCGCGGTGACCGTGACGCTCATCGTCGGTCTCGCGTCGTTCCTGGTCGACCCGGGCGCATGGTGGCGATGGTTGGCATTCGCCGAGACCAACGCGTCCGTCTCCCCGCTTCCTCTCGTACCGGTGCCGTTCGCGATACGCCTCTTGATGAGTCTCGGTCTCATCATCTGGGGCGCTCGCACCGATCGATACTGGACGGTTCCGATCGGCGTCGGGTGGTCGCTCCCGGCCCTGTACGACTGGTGGTTCCTCTCGATCTGGATCGGAGCCATCGCCGCGCGCCAGGTCACCCGGCGCAACGTCGCGCACCAACGCCCAATCGCCATCCACGCGCAGGCGCCCGCGGGCTGAGCGAGCCCTATTGGCGGGTGCCCATCAATGGGACGGCGATCCGGATGGGGCCTCACGTCGACCGCCGGCCCGGCGCGTCGTCCACATGGCCAATGCCGCCCCCATTGTTGCGGCTATTGCTCGGGGTTCGGACCGAGAGCGCACCGAGCGGTAGCAGCGAGGCGAGCGTCGCCACGCCGACGAATGGGGAGCCAAGGATAGTCAGGATGACTGCCAGCTGAAATGCTCGGGCGTCGTTCCGATGCAGGAGGAGGATCGCGACAGCTCCGAGCGCCACAGCGGTCCAAGGCGGGATTCCGGTCAAGCCAGAAAGGCTCAGGGGAACGGGGACCGCCGGAGTCCGGAGCACGTCGACGTATGCCAAGGCGTTCGCCGCGCCGGCGCCGATGACCGTCACGACGAACAAGCCAGCGGAGGCTGCCATGAACCATCCGAGTGCCTGCCATCTCCGGGTCGCCAGAAGCCAGAAGACGAGGGTGGCGGGGATCAGCTTCACTGCGACCATGGTGGCCACGAGCACGCCGACTTCAGGACGGTCCCTCCAGCGCCACGAGGCTACCATCCCGGCGACCAGCAGGCACCCGACGTTGCCGGATGCGACCGTGATCCCCACGCCGACGCCGGCCAGTGCCACTACGAGCGGTGACCGTCGAGCAACGTGCGCGGTCGTGGCGAGCATCGCCCCTGCGTTCACGAGCCACCAGATCGCCGCTCCGAATGGCACGAGAACGATCGGACGCCACAGAACCGCGATGAGGGGTGGATACAGGAGAGGCGAATACCAAAACGGCGGGTTGATCGTGACGAGTCTGTCGCCAGGACCCAGTGAGTAGAGTGCATGTCCCGCGTTGAGCCTCTCGGCGGCCGCCTGGTAATTGATCTGGTCGTACCCGAGGAAGAGGCCGCAGGCGAGGATGACCCAGAAGCCGATCCACGCGAGAAGCGCGAGCCGCCATGGGAACCGCGGAAGCACTCCTCCCGAGCCGGAGCTTGGTCGCCAGGCCCGCGTCAACGGCGGCCGGGACCGAGCGGGAGTGGGCGGCTCGAAACCTGAGCAGGTCCGCGCCCCCTCGCTCGCAAGCCCTTCGCACCGCTCACGCGGTCCAGCGCCACGAACGCCGCCAGCAGCAGCGTGACGTTCGTCAGGTTGAAGATCGGCGAGGCGAAGACGCCCGTTGCGATCGCGACCGCCCAGGCCGCCCGGGGATGATGACGGAGCATCCAAACGGCGCCAATGCCCACGAGGGAGACGATCGGTGCGACAAGGGGCATGAGGTCGCGTGATGCCCCCAGCGCCGTGAGGACCCCGACGATGCTGCCCTGGATCCCGCCACCGCGGGCGACCGCGTCGGAGATCCGGAGGTAGTCGAGGTGGGCGGTCAGGCCCGCCCCGAGCATGCCGACGGCGAGGCTCGCGAGCCCAACGACGATCGCCGCCTGGGCGGCCCGCCAGCGTCGTTCGACGAGGAGCCACCAGGCGAGGAAGACCGGCGTGAGCTTGAGGACGGTGGTGAGCCCGATGATCGCGCCGGCGGTCCGACCGCGTCCGCGCTCGAGCGCGAACCACGTGCCGACCACCGCCATCGTGATGAAGGTGCTCACGTTGCCGGACCACGCGGTCTCGACGAGCGGCACGAGAAGGATGAGCACACCGAGCGAGGTGACGATCCCGCCGCGACGGATGAGCCAGAAGAGGAATCCCATGAAGGAGACGAGTCCGGTCGCCCACCACGCGGTGATGACCGGCTCGTATGGCAGGAAGGCCGCGATCGGCCGCCACAGGACCCCGATGAGGGGGGGATAGAGGTACGGCGACGGCAGGCCGAAGAGCAGGTCGAGCACGTGACGGTCGCCAGGTGCGTACGCGTACAGGGAATGCCCGGCGTTCAGTCGTTCGGCGGCCGCGTAGTAGTTCCCGGTGTCGAGGATCCAGCTCGCGGGAGGTCCATCCCACGGCCGGGCGTTCACGATGACCCAGCCCAATCCGACGATGAGGGCGATGACCGCCGTGAGCCGGAGCGTTCGTTCCGCACCGAGCGCGGCGAAGACGCGGATCCCCGGCAGGCGATGCCAGTCGCGGCGCGGCTCGCCATCCCCCGTCGCGCGGTGCTTCGTCGTGCTCGTGGGTGTCATCCGTTGCAGTCTACGGACGCCGGACGCCGATTCCCTGCCCCGAGAGTACCGCCCCGCCGCCGGACCCCGCGCTCAGACCCGGACGGACGTCCAGTACCGCTCGGCGAACGCACCGGAGAGCCCGCCGAGCTCTGCCACCCGCCGGCCGTGCCCGCGGACGGCATCCGCCATCGGCCGGACGCCGCCGAAGAGCCGGTCGAGCTGGCTCTCATAGAGGCGCACCCCGGTCACCTTGCGCTCGATCTGGTCCGTCGTGTCGGCGTATTCGGCCCACAGGGAGATGCCGGCCGGGATCTCCGCCCGCGCCTCCGGACCGAGGTCCTCCAGCCGAGTGAAGCCGTTCCACCAGGCGTACGGGAAGTCTTCGTAAAAGGTCACCGTCCCCGCCCATTCAGGGCCGGGCATGATCCAGCGTCGACCGTCCGCGAGCATGGACATCCCGACGCGCCGGAGGAGCTGGTGGTCCACGTGGTCGCCGATCCCGAGCGGGAAGTACACCTTCTGCGGCTCGAGCCGGGTGATCTCATTGCGGAGGGCGGCGATCGGAACGTCGTCGTCCTCGCGGGGCGCGCCGAGGAGCTCGAGGTCGCCCTCGTAGCCGCGGAAGACGGCATCCGGCAGGTCGAGGAGCACGAGGGATGCCTCCGCGAACAGGGCGTAGCGCTCATCCTCCAGGCGCCGGGTCGCCATGAGCTCACCGGCCGCCGCGGCGTCGAGGAGCTCGTCCGTCATGACCGCGCCCTGGTTCGGCTCGTCGTCCATGAGCGGCCGGCCGCCGAGCGCGACGTTGTGGATCTCCGCCCGGCGATACCACGACGAGCGCTGCCAGAACCGTTTCGCCGCCTGGTCCGCGTCCACCTGGGTCGCATCGAGCCGGTCCGTCGTCGCCTGCCATGGCGGGAGCGTGGTGTCCGGGTCCGGGTGGGCCGGGAAGTCGCTCCGGATGCTCGACCGATTGAACGCCTCCGTCGCAGGCCAGATCGCCTTTGAGCCGAAGCCGAGCGCCTCGCGCTGGTACGGCGTCAATGGGCTCGTCGTCCCGTCGCCGGAGAAGACGGTGAGGATCGCGACGTTCTGGCCGAGCTCGCGGAGGCTCGCGATGAGCCCACCGCAGGAGAGGGCGACGTCGTCCGGGTGGGGCGCGACGAAGACGTGGGTCATGGCCGGCCGAGTATACCGACGCGTCGGCTGCGCGTGACGGGGCGATGGCTCGCGGTCGAATTGACCCCGCGTCGCCGTGGTATAACTCCAGGTGAGCCAAGTCCAGTTGGGCCAAGTGGAGTTGACATAGATGGCACAGCCGGCGCCCGCCCGCCCGCCGCTACTGTTCGACCGGGAGAGCGAGTGGTCGGATCTCACGGGGTTCTTCGCCGGCCCGGACGACACGCCGCGCCTGGGACTCGTCTATGGCCGGCGTCGTCAGGGCAAGAGCTTCATGCTCGAGAACCTGACGGCCGCGACCGGCGGGTTCTACCACCAGGCGCTCGAGGAAGCGCGTCGTCCGGCCCTTGAGCGCATCGCGGCCGCGGCGGCAGCCTTCGCCGGTGCCCCCGCATGGGCGGGCGGTCGCTTCGACGACTGGGCCGCAGCATTTCGGGCGCTCGCCGACCTCGCGGGCGGGCGGCCGATGGTGATTGACGAGTTCCCCTACCTCCTTCGCGAGTCGCCGGAACTCCCGTCGGTCATCCAGGCTGCCTACGACGGCGCGCGGTCGGGGCGGCATCCGGCCTTCCGTCTCGTCCTCTGTGGATCCGCGCTCTCGGTGATGACCGGCCTTCTCACGGGGCAGCAGGCGCTGCGCGGTCGCGCCGTCCTCGACCTGGCCGTCGACAGCTTCGACTTCCGGCAGTCACGGAGCTACTGGGGCATCTCCGACCTGGAGGTGGCGCTGCTCGTCCACGCGGTCATCGGCGGTCCGCCGGGCTACCGCGATCTCCTCGATGGGGCCGTTCCGTCGTCGATCGCGGAGTTCGGGGAATGGCTTGCGGCGGGCGTGCTCAACCCATCGCATGCGCTGTTCCGGGAGGCCGAATACCTTCTGACGGAGGACCCGACTCTCGTCGATCGAGCGCTCTACCGGTCGATCATCGCGACGATCGCGGAGGGTGCTTCGACGCGTCGGGGCGTCGCCAGCCGGCTCGCGAAGCCCGACAGCGCTCTCGACTACCCGCTGAACCAGCTCGAGCGCGGTCAGTTCATCGTCCGGGATCAGGACCTCCTTCGACCGAATCGCCCGCTCCTGCGCGTCGCCGACCCCCTTCTTCGGTTCCACTTCGCCGTGCTGCGGCCGGAACTCGCCCGGCTCGAGGCTCGACTGACGAACGATGCATGGGCCGCGTCGGAAGCCCGCTTCGCATCACAGGTGCTCGGGCCCCATTTCGAGGCGCTCGCGAGGGCGTGGACGAGGCGTTACGCGTCCACCCGGACGCTCGGTGGGCGCGCGCGTCGGGTGGGGTTCGTGCAGGTGAACGACTCACTGGCAAAGCAGGCGTTCGAGATCGACGTGGTCGCGGACGCCGACACACGCGTGAGCGGGAAGCCGATGCTCCTCGCGATCGGCGAGGCCAAGGGCGGCGACGCCGTGCGGGCAATGGGCGATCTCGCCAGGCTCGGGCGTGCCAGGAGCCTCCTGGCCGGTCGGGCCGATGTGAGCCAGGCCCGGCTCCTTCTCTTCGGGCGATCTGGCTTCGCTCCCGATGTCATCGAGACGGCGCGGGGGCGCCGGGACGTCGAACTCATCGACCTCCAGCGACTCTACGAGGGCGATTGATCGCGCCGCCGCGATCTTCCGCCCGGCCCGGCGCGCCTCAGGACGGAGACGGCGAGGCGGAGGGCGTTTTCGACGGAGCCGCCGAGGGCGTGGCCGACGGGGCCGCCGACGGGGCGGTCGAGGGTGCCGCGGACGGGCCGAGGGTGGCCGTCGGGCTCGGGAACTTGAACGACGGGTTCGGCGTGGGCACCGGCGTCTCGCCCGGGGTCGCGCTCGGGACGGTGGACGGTCCCGTGCTGCTCGACGCGGACGGAACGGCGGATGCCGACGGGGCGGGAGTCGGCAGGGCCTTCGTGATGAGGCCGTGCGGTCCGCCGAGGACGCCGTACGCGAAGATCGCGACGAACGTCGCGACGACGCCGACGACGAAGAGCTTCGACGCCCGATCCTGCACGTGGACGGCCCGCTCCGAAACGGTGGGCCCGGTGGGCGCAGCACCGGCGGCGGTGACGGGCTGTCGCGCGGTGCCTGGGACCGGGGTCTGCTCGACCGCGGTCTGCTCGGCCTCGGCGGCCTCGGGTTCCGCGGCGTCGGTCTGCTCGGCCTCGGTCTGCTCGGCCTCGGGCTCGGTCGTCGTCGGGTCGAGCGGCGCCGTGGACGGCGCGTCGTGCTCGCGGTCGGTCATGTGGTCGACATCGCTCCTCTGGGATCGCGGACGAGGGTCGCGGGCCCTCCGCGCGGCCGCCAGTGTACCGAATCAGGCGTCGCGCACCGCCGGCACGAGCAAACCGGCGAGCCCGGCGAGCATCGTCGTCAACCCGAAGACCCCGAGGACGGGGGCCGGACCGAACTGCAGGGCGAGGATCCCGGCCACCGCCATGGCGATCGTCTGCGAGCCGAAGACGAGCGAAAACCGGAAACCCACGACTCGACCGATGAGGTCCGGCGGCGTCCGCTCCTGGAACAGCGTCTGGCTCGGGATGATGAAGATCATGTTCGCGACGCCCTGGCCCACCATGAGGCCGATCGCGATCGGCAGCTGCCCCGCGATCGCGAGGGCCGCGATCGAGATTCCCCAGGCCGTGTAGCCCACGATCACCATCCTACCCTTCGCGAGACGTGCCCCGATGAGCCCCACCGCGAAACCACCAATGAGGTTGCCGACGCCGATCGCCGTCTCGAGGAAGGCGTAGGCGGCCGTCGCCTCGATCGGACCGCGCTGGATCGCCTCCGCGGCGTAGACCGGGGTGATCGCGAGGAGAACCCCGAGCGTGAACTGGCCGGCCGCTCCCTGGAGCGTGTTCGCGAGAAGGACCGTCTCGTTGCGGAGGAAGCTCCAGCCTTCACGGAACTCGGCGAAGAACCCCGCCTTCGGTGCCGCGGCGAGATCCGTCCCGCCCGTGCTCCGACGCATCGCCGGCACGGCCATCGTCGCGATGAGAAGCGCCGAGGCGACGTACGTCCCGGCATCGATCCAGAACGCGAGCGGGAGCGCCGATCCGAGGAACGCGACGAAGAGTCCGGCGAGCGGGTAGCCAACGATGTCCGCCATCGTGTCGCCGAGCCACGTCGCCGAGTTCGCCGTGAGGAGCTCGTCCTGCTGCACGATGCGGGGGATGATCGCCGTCCGTGCCGGTCGGAAGAAGAGCGACACGGACGTCACGAGGAAGACGAGCGGGTAGGCGAGCCAGACGTTCGTCACCGCGGCGATCGGGATGAGCAGGACGATCGAGCCGCGGAGCAGATCGCTGACGACCATGATCTCCTGGTGGTCCCAGCGGTCCACGAATGTACCCGCGATCGGCCCGAGGATCAGGTTCGGCAGCGAGGCGGAGAGGAACACGAGCGCAACCGCGAGTGGCGAGTCCGTGGCTCGAAAGACGAGGAACGCAAGGGCGATCTGGTGGACCCGGTCTCCGAACAGGCTGATGAGCTGACCCACCCAGAGCGCCGAGAACGAGCCGTTGAGGGCGAGCCGGATGTACGGGTGCCGGGGGCGGCGGACGGCGATGCCGGGAGCGGCGATCCAGGGACCGGTCACCGCGGCGGCGGCGGCGGTGGTGGCGGTGGCGGCGCGAGGCGTGGCGGTCCGTGCCGGCCGTCGTTCCGCGCCGGGCAGTAGGGCGAGCGCCGGCGAGGAAAGACCGGCCCCCGCGCTTCCGAAGACGAGCGGGCGTTCGAGCATCGACGCCTCGGCGAGGCCGGCGGCGAGTCCCGTCTCGGCGCGGATGCCCTGACCTCGGATCGCCGCGTCCACCGTCCGCGGGATGCGGGCCGTCCCGGCGAGACCGGTGAGCGGACCGGGCGCCCTGGCCGGTGCGCCGCCCAGATCGTCGAGCGACGAACGCATGACACTAGCGAACGCGAAGAACGCGAGCCCACCGGCCAGGAACAGGTCGCCGACGGAGGCGACGTTCTGGATGATCGGGAGTGGGATCGGGATGACGTCCCCGAGGGGACCGCCATGGAGGAGGAACGACGCGTCGAGCGGGGTGGACAGGATCGCGTGGAACCCCGACTGCACGTCGGCCACCGTGAAGCCGGCGGCGGCGAGGCTCGGCGCCCAGACGGGCATGTAGCCGTTGTTGAGGATGATCGGGACGAGGTTCATCCCGATGCCGACGAACGCGATGACGAAACCCGGCTCGCGCCGGTTCGCCCAGCAGCCGAGGAGGAGGAGGCCGAACGCGAGGGTGAAGAGCGGCAGCCGGAACGTCGCGAACGCTCCGATGCTCGCGTGGAGCCCCGCCTCCGTCCCGAATCGCACGATCGCGCCGAGGACGAGGACCGCGAGCCAGCGAAGCCGTCGAGTGTTGGCGACGAGGTCGCCCAGGTTGCCGCCGAGCAGGAACCCGGCGAGGAGGCCGAGGGCGACGCTCCCGAGCAGCACCCGCTAGTTGATGTCGGAGACTCGGCCCGCCGAGTGTGGGGCGCTCGCGTCCGGTCGAGCCGACGCCTGCGCCATGCGACCGGCCGCCTGGGCGAGGAGCGGGATCGGCCGCGGCTCGACCGTCCGACCCGGATCGACGATGCCATCGACCCATGGCGTGCGGACGAACGCATCCACGACGACCGGATCGAACTGCACCCCGGCGAACCGCCGCAGCTCCGAGAGCGCCTGCTCTGCCGTCAGCGGGGTCATGCGATACGGGCGCTTGGCCGTCATCGCCTCGAACGCATCCGCGACGTGGAGCACCCGTGCCAGCTTCGGGATCTCGTCGCCGATGAGGCGGTCCGGATAGCCCGAGCCGTTGTACCACTCGTGGTGGTGCCGGATGATCGGCAACTCCGGCGCCAGGCGCAGGACGGGCGAGATGATCTGCGCCCCGAGCTCCGGGTGGGCGTTCATCTTCATCCGCTCATCGCGCGTGAGCTTCTCCTGCTTGAGGAGGATCTCGTCACGCACCCCGATCTTGCCGATGTCGTGGAGGAGGCCGCCCCACTCGAGTGCCTCCATCTCCGCCTCGTTGCATTTCATCGTCCGTCCGATGTCGGTCGCGATGAGCATCACCCGCTGGGAATGGTTCGCCGTGAATGGATCGCGCTTGTCCACGGCATTGGCCAGGCTCTGGATGGTCTGCGTGAACATCTCCCGCATCTCCACGAACCGGTGATAGGCGACGCGCGTGGTGTACAAGGGGAGCGCGAATAGGAGGGTGGCCCACCACACGACGAGGTAAACCTGCGCCATGAGCCACGCCAGCGGGGCGAGGGCCAGAGCGCTGAGTGTGATTCCTCGGAAGTCGCCGATGAAGATGTCACGTGGACTCTTGCCCGTGCGCAAGGCAACCAATGAGGAGGCAAGCGTGACATTTCCGACAAAGTAGACGCCGGCGCCCACGAGCATGCTCACGAAGTCGAGACCGAGATCGTGGGAGCCACCGAGAATAGCCACACGGACAATCCCGCCGAGAATCGCGGGCAGGACAATTCCGGCGTGGTTCGCCAAGGTTCCGTACCAGGGTATCTGCCCGCGGAGTTCGCGCATCTCCGTAGTGCCAATCGCGGCAACCCACCCGGCCACGACTGGTCCACCAAGAACCATCGCCCCCAAGATCGGGGCGGTCGACACACCGAGCTGGGTGCCCTGAGGCAATTGGACGGGCGATGCCGACGCCAAAATCGTCATCACGGCCCAGAAACCGATACCAGTGATCAGCTCAGTTGTCGAAGGCGGGAGGCCGTCAGGCGATCCGATCCTGAGAGCGACCCCAGCGCCGACAGGGAAAATCAGAGTCGTGGCTACCAGCGCCCCCGCGCTAATGACCACGACTCCGACAAGATAGAACTTCAGCGACTTAGACACCGGCTCCTCGAAACTGATTGCGCACAGACTTTACGCCCTGCGAACCAGAATCTGGAATGGTCCTCTAGTCCTAGAAGCCCTTGAGTGACGCTCCGCCAGCAATCGCCGTAAGGGCGATCGCTCCGAGCGTCGCTGTCAGCCTAACGATGAAGGCTTTCATCGACGCATGCCCTCTTTGGTTACCAGCCCTTGGCTGCAGACTCTGCGTTCACGCTCGTTCCTCCTCGCGGCCTCCGTGCCATAGCGACACGAAAACCGACCTGACTTGTGGGTCGGTCGGTTGCACTACTCGCTCCGCTCCACCCTAAGTGCCCATTTCAGGTGGTGCATCGGCGCGTCCGAGCGTCTTGACATTCCCTCCTAGTACTTCAGTACCAGGAAGTGGCCGGACTATAGGGACCCTGAACTGCCCCGGTCAATACGTCAGGTTACCTATCCACACCTAGGTGAGAGGAATTCACGCGCCATCCTCTTCGTTGAATGAGACGTAGTGAGAGTGCTGCTCGGAGGCCGCCGCGTGGGATCCCGCGGTCCGATAGATCCTCAGCAGGACGCCTTCGATCGGCTCGGCGTCCGGATCCACGGCAAGGGCTCGCCTGGCGATGACAGCAGCCCGATCGAAGTGGCCAGCTTCTGTATCGGCTCGAATCGCTTGCTCTACCACGTCGAGATAGGCCGCGTGGAGCGTCTGTCGAAATGGTGCTGACCAATCCTCGTATTCAAAGTCCATCGCAAACTGATCGACGTACGCGAGGCTCAACCGATCGACGACTTCTGGGCTCAGGCCCGACCGTGCTTCCTCGATGAGAGCGAGGCACGCCGCACTCTGGCTGGTCACGAGGGTCCGATCTAGCCGAACGATCTCACCGTCGTGGTACACGTAGTTGGGTGACTCGTCTTCCTTGTAACGGGGATCAAAGACGCGGCGGAGGAAGTAGACGGTCTGATTGAGTGAGTTCACTGCGATGGAGGGATCGAGACTAGGCCAAAGAGCCTCGAGGACCTGGTCGCGAGTCGACGCGAAGCCGGACTTGGTCAGCAGAAAGCAGACCAGGGAGAGAACCTTTCGACGAACGCTCGGGCTGTCAATCTCCCGGTCGTGGACGCGTATCACCACGCGCCCGAGATCGCTTATCCGTGCCTGCGGTGCGAGCCGTTGGGCGAGGCCTCGACCCAAGGACGATCCGCCACGGTGGGCTTTGGAGTATCGCCGCAGGGGCCGGACGTCGCGGGCATCCCCAACGACATCCAACAGCGCGGCAGCGCCGCGAGCCGCCGGCTCCTCAGTCTCCAAAGCCCGACGGAGTGCCGGTCGCCACCGCTCGGGTCGAAATGCTGCTTCTGATTGAACGCGCTCTGCAGCGAGGACCGACAAGTCGTCAAGTCGCCTGACGACCGCCTCAGCACAGATGGAGAGGTACGCAGATTCACCCGGTCGCAGGCGCTCGACCCAACCATTCAGCGCTGCTGGATCGAACTCGAAACACGCCGACAGGATCTCGGCGCACTTGAGCCAATGGATGGCATGCTGTGCTTGGAGTATCTGTCGCCCCGAGACCAAATGAGTTGAAGGATCTCGGCCGGCCTTGGCTTCCAGGCGCGCGAGCGCGAGATGCCAGCGCCCCACGTAGGCTGAGATGCCACGTCGACGTGCCGGATCGACGTTCAGCAGAGCCGCAGTCGTCCACGCCACCTCCTCCGGCGAATCCGCTATCACGGCCCAAACGAGGTGTGCGTAGTCGTCTTCCTGTGAAGCGCCCTTCGGGAGCCTTTCGATCTCCTGAAGCAATGCGCGCGCGTGGACCGGACTTCCGTACAGGGCTTCGAGTTCGGCGCACTCGATCGCGACCATCCGTTGATCCGGACCCCCCGAGGAGATGGCAGTCTGGAGTTCCGCCATACCCTCCTCCGTTCGGCCGAGGTGATGCAAGGCCCACGCGCGCACGGCGTGGACTGATGGGATCTCCGACCCCGAGGATGTACTGGCGAGCAGCCTCAGAGCGTGGTCGGCATGCTCGAGCGCCTCCTCCGCAGAACCTCGAGCCTGCAGGTTGCAGGCGAGGTTCAGATGAGAGATGCCTTCGTAGTGAGCATGGCCGCGGCGATGTTGTTCGACGAGCGCCCTCTCGAGTAGGCCGGCGGACGTGACGAGGCTGCCATCGACCGATTCCGCGCTTACGACAAGGATGCCATTCGCGATGTCATCGAGTTCCGGAGCAGGCGTCAGCCGCAAGAGGTCTGAAGCGTGCAGCACTGCTGACTCAATTTCCCCAAGCGAATACAGAACGCTCGAGAGGTTCGCGAGGGCGAAGTGCGAGATCGGGTTGCCGAGGTCGGGCGGGAAGGCGTCGACAGCGGATTCGGCACGAGCGAGGGCGCGATCGAAGTCGCCGTTGTAGAGGTCGCGGCGTGAGAGGAAGAGGCCGAAGGTCGGATCGGCGCCGAGTTCAGGGTAACGATCCACGTACGACTCGGCCAGGGCGAAGCCGCCGCCGCCCATGATGTCGCCGATCGCCGCGACGAGGACTCGATGGAGGTCCTCGAGATCGCCGGCCGCGGCGAAATGGTGCGCCGCGAGCTTCCAGTCGCTGCGCTCGCCGTGGCGCGCGACACTCCGGTGGAGCGCTGCGATGCCCTCCGCTCCGATCTCGCGACGAAGGCGCTCCTCGAGGAATTCCCGGACCAGCGGGTGATAGCGCGCCGGGAGGGAATCTTCAGCCCGGGGAAGCAGCCCGACGCGAGCCGCCTCGTCGATCGCCGTCGAGGCGATCTCCGGGACGACGCTTGCCGCATGCGCCGCGGTCGGGATGGCAAGGTCCGTCAGGATCGCTGTCCGCATGAGGAACGACTGCATCGCCGGGTCCAGGTCGCCCACGATCTCCTCGGCGAGATAGTCGTGCAGCGAGCCACGGGCTCCGCTCAGGGCCCGGATGAACGCGCGGGTCTCCGCCATCGATCGTTCCCGGAGTGCCGCCTGGACGAGCCGGAGGGAGGCGGCCCATCCCTGTGTCCGGGCGTCGAGGTCAGAGAGGACATCGGCGTCGAGCGGTCGCCCATACGTCTCGCGGAACAGGCGCTCGGTCTCGGCCGGCTCGAATCGGAGATCCTCCCGGGTCAGCTCGACGACCTCCCCCAGCGTGCGCAACCGGGCGGTCGGCAGGCTCGGCTGATGCCGGCTGGCGATGACGACGGCGAGTCGCTCCGGCGCGCGCGTCACGATCTCGCGGACGATCGCCTGGATGTCCGCGACCGATTCGACGGCGTGGTAATCGTCGAGGATGAGCGCCGACCCGTGGTCCGCGAGCCGGGCCAGCTCGCGGATGAACGTGGCCACGATCGTCATCATCGGTGCGCCGCCCGTCCCAAGCTCGCCGAGGAGGGACCACGTGGACGGCGCGAATCCGGGATCCGTGACGCGACCCGCGGCAACGAGGTGGTTGAGGAAGGTCACCCAGTCGCGATCCGTCTCGTCGAGCCGGTACCAGAGCGTCCGGATCCGGGTGCGGCGAGAGAAGTCTGCGAGGAGCGTCGTCTTGCCATAACCCGCCTCCGCCGTGACGAGGACGAGCCGATGGTGGATCTTCGCGTCGAGCCAATCGAGGAGCCGGTCGCGGGTCAGGGTCTCGTCCCGCAGGGCCGGGCTCCGAACCTTGGACAGGTCGATGGGGAAGCTGTTCACGTCGCTGTTCCCCGGGACGTGGATCGGCGCCGCGCTCGCCGGACGACCCGGACCGACCGCGATCGGTGGGCGTGCCGTGGCCCTGGGCTGGACTGCGGCGGTCGCGGGGTCGGGCGCGGCGAACGATACGGACCGGCCGACGCGGCTGTCAACGCTGGAGACCACGGGGCGACGATCTCGGAGCACCATGCGGCGCATCGTGGCGCCGCATGCTCACCTGCCGATTAGCTGCGCGCCATCGGGCTCGGAGGTCACTCGGGCGGCTCGCGGACCGGTTCAGCCCTCGTATTCGAAGCCGATCTTCAGCTCGACCCGGTACTCGACGATCTCGCCGTCCTCGACGATCGCGGTGGACTTCACGACCTCCACCGTCCTGATGTTGCGGACGGTCCGCGAGGCGGTCGCGACGGCCTGGCGCGCTGCGTCGCTCCACGAACGTGGGCTGGTCCCGACCATCTCCCGGATGATGATGATGCCCACCGTGGAATCCTCCTTGGCCGCCCGATCAGGCCGGAGTGGGGCTCGCCGCCACCCCCGCGGCGGCCCGCACCTTGTCGAAGCACGAGCTGCAGTAGACCGGACGGTCGTTGCGCGGTGCGAAGGGCACTGTCGCCTGGCCGCCGCACTCGCCGCAGATCGCAGTGTGATACTCGCGGGGCCCGGTCGTCATCCGGGCCTGTTTGGCGGCGGCCCGGCAGCCCGCGCAGCGCTGTGGGTCGTTCTGGAGACTCTTGCTCGCGAAGAACGCCTGCTCCCCCGCTGAAAAGACGAACTCCTCGCCGCAGTCACGACAGGTCAATACGCGATCCTGATACACCCTCTCGCCGACCTCCAACGCGCTGGACGCGGACGTCGATCGTCGGGCCCCTTCTCGACGACCGATCGAACATGGAGCGGAGGATACGCGCACCGTCAAGCGCATGGGAGGCCGGATTCTCGGCGATCTCCGGAGCGGATCGTGCGGAAATCGCAGATCGCGGCAGCTGGCGGGCACGGTACCGGGTCGAGTCAACCCGCCTCGGCGTATCGCTCTCCGGCGTAGCTGACGAATCGTGTCTGTCGCTTCTTGAACCAGAGGTCGACTTCGCCCGTCGGCCCGTTGCGGTGCTTCGCGAGCTTGAGCTTCACGACCTCGCCATCCTGTGCGGCATCGTCCGAACCGCGCTCCTTGTCCCGCCAGAGGAACAGGACGAGGTCCGCGTCCTGTTCGATGGCGCCCGATTCGCGGAGGTCCGAGAGTCGCGGCTCCTTGCTCTCGCGCATCTCCGGCTGGCGCGACAGCTGGGAGAGGGCCATGACCGGGACCGAGAGTTCGCGCGCCAGGGCCTTGAGGCCGCGCGAGATCTCCGATACCTCCTGGACGCGGTTCGCGTCGCGGCTCGTCGTGGACGCCTGCATGAGCTGGAGGTAGTCGACGATCACGAGGTCGAGTCCGGACTCCGCCTGGAGGCGGCGGGCCTTGGTCCGGAGTTCCATCGTCGAGATGCTCGGCGTGTCGTCGATGTACATCGGCGCCTCCGAGAGTGCGTTCATCGCCGGCGCTATCCGGGCAAAGTCCAACTCTTCGAGGAATCCGCTCCGGAGGCGCTGCGAGTCGATGTTCGCGACGCTCGAGAGGAGGCGAAGGACGAGCTGCTCCTTGCTCATCTCGAGACTGAAGACGCCGACACTCTTCTTGTCGCGCACGGCGGCATGCTCGGCGACGTTGAGGGCGAAGCTCGTCTTGCCGACGGACGGTCGCGCCGCCACGATGACCAGGTCGCTCTTCTGGAGACCGGTCGTCAGCGCGTCGAGGTCGTTGAAGCCGGTCCTGATCCCGCTGATCTCGCCGCGATGGGCGTGGAGGTAATCGAGGCGGTCGTAGGCGTCGTGGAGGAGCCGATCGAGCCGGCTGAACCCGACCGTGATCCGGCGCTGGCTGACGGTGAAGAGCTCACTCTCCGCCCGATCGATCGCCTCCTGGATCTCCGCGGGATCCTCGTATCCGATGCCGGCGATGCGCCCCGCGGCGCCGATGAGGTTCCGGAGGATCGCCTTGCGCTCGACGATCCGGGCGTACGGCACGGCGTGGACGGCAGTGGGAGTCTGGTTCGCCAGGCTCGAGAGGTACGTCCGGCCGCCGATGGACTCGAGCGAGCCCTGTCGCTCGAGCGTCTCGGAGACCGTGACGATGTCGATCGGCTCGCGCCGTTCGTAGAGGTCGAGGGCCGCCGCAAAGATCGATCCGTTGGCCGGTCGATAGAAGTCCTCCGCGCGGAGGAAGTCCGCGACCTCGATGATCGCGTCTCGATCGATGAGAAGCGCACCGAGCGTCGATTGCTCGGCTTCGATGCTCTGCGGTGGGAGGCGGTCGATCACGTGGCGGCTCCATGCGGCGAGGCTCGACCATCCTGCCGACCGGCAGCCTGCGCGGCCAGTGGCTTATCGACGAAGGTTCTCCACGAAAGCGCGATCGCCGGGCACCCGCTGTGGACGAGGCGTGGACGGAGGCGGTCTGTCGGGACCGGACCACGACCACATCCCGCTCGTCAGTCCAGGCGGCGGATCACCCCGATGAGCTTGCCCTGGATCCGCACGTCGTCGTAGATCTGGTCCGGGTAGGCCGGATTCGCCGGCTTGAGGCGGACCTTGTCCTTCTCGCGGAAGAAGCGCTTCAGGGTGACGGCGTTCTCCTCCACCTGGGCGACGACGATGTCACCGTTGCGGGCGGTGGACTGCGGGCGGATGAGGACGAAGTCCCCGTCCGCGATGTGGGCCTCGATCATCGAGTCGCCGCGGACCTTGAGGACATAGGCGTCTCCGCTCGGCGCGAGGATCTCGGGCACGGCCATGGTCTCGGAAACATCCTGATACGCCTCGATCGGCCCGCCGGCGGCGACCTCGCCGATGATCGGGAGCACGCGCGACGCGGCGGCTTCCGCCTGGGGGACGAGCTCCGCGGCGAGCCCGAGGCGGATCGCGGCCGTGGGCGTGAGGCGGATCGCACGAGACTGCGCTGCGCCGCGCTCCAGGTAACCGTCACGCTCGAGGATCTGGAGGTGATGGTGGACGGCGGACGTGGACGCCAGGCCGACCGCGCGCGCGATCTCGCGGACGGACGGCGGGTAACCCCGCGCGCGCAGCGTCGCCGCGATGTAGTCGAGGATCTTGATCTTGCGCTCGGCGTCGTGCCTGGTCACGGGCGCCTCCTTTCCCTGGAAGCATACAGAACGGGTGTTCGATGTCAAGTGCGGGCTCCGCGTGGAGCGGTCCGGCACGCCTGGCGGGTCAGTCGCCGGCTCGCCGCGCGCGACGACTCCGCGGTAGACTGCGCTGTCCCGCGACGAGACAGGCTCGGTGGGTGTCCATGGCCACGCGGGCAAGAGGGCGACGACGACACGATGGCGCGCTCGCGCACGAACGATCACGCTGCAGCGACCAAGGTCAGCGCAGCGAAGACGTCCCGCAACGGACGACGCGACCCGGGCCGGACCGGGTCGATCCGACGTCTGCTCGGCTACGCGGCGTTCCTGCCGCTCGCGAGTCGGGCGCCCTCGTACGTCCGTCTCATCGTCGCGCTCATCCAGGATGTCCGGACGCCCCTCGCCCGCAAGGCGGTCCTCGCCGGAGCCGCCGGGTACCTGCTCCTCGGGCGCGACCTGATTCCCGACGACATCCCGGTCCTCGGCGGGATCGACGACCTGGTCGTCGTGATCCTTGCCGTCGATGTCTTCCTCGATGGCGTGCCGAGCGATCTGCTCCACGAGAAGCTCGACGAGCTCGGCATCGAGCGGGACGCCTTCGATCGCGATGTTGCCCAGATCCGCCGCCTCACGCCCAAGTCCGTGCGGCGGACGCTCCGTCGTGTCCCGCAGGCCGCCTCGGCTGCCGGCCGCGCCATCTCAGCCACCGACATCGGGCCGCGCCTGCGGTCCTGGATCTCCAGGGAGGGTTCCCCAGCGTGAAGATCATCCTCACGAGCGACGTCGCCAAGCTCGGCAAGAGCGGTGAGCTCAAGTCGGTCGCCGACGGCTTCGCCGTGAACTTCCTCATCCCGCAGAATCTCGCCGTGCCCGCCGCGGGTGGTGCCTACCGTGCCTGGCAGCACGACATCGCGAGCCGCGAGGACAAGCGTCGCCGCGAGCGGGAGGAGGCGGAGATCTACGCCACCCGCATCGCGAGCACGACCCTCACGATGGGCGTAAAGGTCGGTGAGGGCGGCAAGCTCTACGGTTCCATCACGACCAAGGACATCGCCGACGCGCTCGCCCGCCGCGGCATCGAGGTGGACCGCCACAAGGTGGACCTCGACGAGCCGCTCAAGTCACTCGGCACGTACAAGGTCGCGGTCAAGGTCTTCGCCGGCATGACGCCGGAGGTCACGATCGTGGTCGAACCGAAGGGCTGAGCACCGGCCTCACGGCGATCAGACGGTGTCCGCCGGCCCCGCGGTCGGAACGGCGCCGATCGTCGACCTGGGCGCCGGGTCGGAAGCGTGGCGTCACCGCCGCCGCGCAGAGGAGTGGGCGGACGCCATCCTGCCCACGATCGCGATCCACATCGGCACGATCGCGGCAGGGTTCCTGCTCGTCATGTTCTTCCGACCGGAGATCCTGACCCAGGATCCGTTCGGCATCTGGGCCCATTGGGACGCCCCGCATTTCTTCGAGATTGCGCGGTACTGGTACGGGCCACCCGCGGATCCTGCACGTATCGTGCTGTTCCCGCTGTTCCCGGCTCTCATCGCGTTGGGCAGTCTTCTCACCAGCCCGCTCGCGGCGGCGATGCTCGTCTCATTCGCGGGCACCGTGTTCGCCGCGGTGGGCGTGTACCACCTGGCCCGCGACGACCATGGCCGGCGGACGGCACGGGCCTCCGTCATCGCCCTCAACCTCTTTCCGACCGCATTCGCGTTCGTGGCGCCATATTCGGAGGCGCCGTTCCTTGCCTTCGTCGTCTGGTCGCTCGTTCGAGCCCGTGAGGACGACTGGCGCGGGGCCGGGGTGTTCGCCTTGCTGGCCTCGCTCACCCGCCTCCAGGGCGCCTTCCTGATCCCCGCCCTCGGCGTCGAGTACCTCGTCAGGCACCGTTCGTTGGGACGAGACCTTGGCTGGCTGGCTCTGCCGTTCCTTGGCCCGCTGCTGTACCTCGGGATCAATGTGACGACCTTCGGCGACCCGTTCAGGTTCGTCGAGATCCAGCGGACGGTCTTCCACGTCCAGAACGTCTGGCCGTGGGACGCCCTGCGGGCCCTCGTCGCGGGCGTCATGCGCCCAGGCTGGAACGAGTCGTGGCTCACCGTCTACGTCGCGCCGCTGGCGGCGGAAGTCCTTCTTGCGGTCGTGGTCATCTGGACACTGCGGTCCGTTCGACGCCGTCCGGCTGATGCAACGTATGCCCTCATCACGCTCGTCTCGCTCGCCACCCTGAGCTGGCCGATCAGCCTGCCGCGCTACGTGCTCGGCGTCCCCGCCCTGTTCATCTTCGTGGGGCGCGGGATCGCCCGACCGAACCTTGGGCCGCTCGTCATCGCCGTCCTGACGTTGCTGCTCACGGTCTGCCTCACCCTGTTCGTCATCGGCCACTGGGCGTTCTGAGGCGCGGCATGACCACCCGGACGATCCTCCACGTCGACCTCGACGCCTTCTTCGCGGCGGTCGAACAGCGCGACCGGCCGGGACTCCGTGGGCGGCCGGTCATCGTCGGCGGTGGCGGGCCGACCGATCGTGGCGTCGTTTCGGCGGCGAGTTACGAGGCTCGGGCGTTCGGTGTCCACTCGGCGATGCCGCTGCGGACGGCCGGCGCGCTCTGTCCCCAGGGCGTCTTCCTTCCGGTGGACGGCGTCAAGTACCAGGCGGTGAGTCGCGAGGTGATGGCGATCCTCCGGCGCTTCACCCCGCTGGTCGAACCGATCTCCATCGACGAGGCGTTCCTCGACGTCACGGCATCGCGGTCCCTGTTCGGCGACGGGCCGACGATCGGCGGGCTCATCCGGGTGGCGATCAGCGACGAGATCCACCTCACGGCGTCCGTGGGCGTCGCGACGACGAAGCTCGTCGCCAAGGTCGCCTCCGATCTCCGCAAGCCGGACGCGCTCGTCGTGGTGCCCCCCGGCGAGGAGGCCGTGTTCCTCGCACCGCTGCCGATCGCCCGGCTGTGGGGCGTCGGAGCCCGGACGGCGGAGGCGCTCCGGGAGCTCGGCGTGAGCACGATCGGCGACCTCGCGGCGCTCGATCCGGCGCTCGTGGAGCGACGGTTCGGAAGGAACGGCATCGCGCTCTCCGAGCGGGCCCGGGGCGTCGATCCGGATCCGGTCGGCCAGGGCGACGCGGCGAAGTCGATCGGCCACGAGCACACCTTCGATGTCGACACGAGCGACCGGGAGGTCATCGAGCGGACGCTCCTCGCCATGGCCGAGGGCGTCTCCGGTCGCCTGCGGTCCGCGGGAGTCCGGGCCGGCACGGTGACGGTGAAGATCCGCGACTCGTCGTTCCGCACCGTGACCCGCCAGCGAACGCTCGTCGAGCCGACGGATCTCACCGAGCCCATCTGGCGCGCCGCGCTCGAGCTCGCCCGGCCGGAGGTCCGCGGCATCCGCGTCCGGCTCATCGGCGTGACGGCCTCGAATCTCGGTGAGCGGGAGCAGATCGCGCTGTTCGAGGGGGCCGACGAGCGGCGACGAAGCGTTGTCGAGGCCTCCGACGCGATCCGTCGACGGTATGGCGAGCGGACCATCACCCGGGCCCGCTTGCTCGGCACGGGATTGCCGGCGCCCTTCGAACGCGATCCGTTGACGGCCCCCGAGCGACGGCAGGGTGGACGGGTCCCTGGGCCGGAAGCTCGCCATGGGCTTCCGCCCGACCCGGACGCCGAGCGGCGGCCATAGCGTCCGCGAGAGTGCCTCCGCCGGTTTCTCGCGGTGTGTCACACAGATGGCACGATGCGGCCGGATGGTCCACCTGACCGCTTGACAGAGAACAGGCGTTCGATCTACAGTCCGCAACAACCGAACATCCGTTCTGTCATGGACGAGCCCGTGCCCAGGTCGTCCAGCGGATCGCCGACGAACCGCTGAAAGGGAATCGAGAGATGGCGATGATCCGAGTCGAACCCGTTCCAGTCCGCGTCCGGACCGACTGGTTCGATGGACGTCCGCGGGAGATCACGTGGGGCTCGGAACGGCTTCCGGTGACCTCGCTCGCCGCCGTCCGTCACGAGACCTCCGCGTATTCCGCGGCGGTCGGGCCACGGACGATCTTCGAGGTCGAGACGCCGCGAGCCCGCCTCGCGCTGACGTACGTCCATCGGAGCCGCCGATGGACGATCGACGGGCTCGACGAGGCGCGTCCAGCCGCCTGACGCGAGGCTCCGCTCCACGACGACGCCCGACGTTCGACCGTCGGGCCATCCCGGCCGGCGGCTCCTCCCCATCCGGCCGGACAGGGCGAGCTCGGGGTGGGTGCGCCGGTACCGCGCTCATCCCGAGCGACCGCCCCGCGGCTACAATCGGCGATGTGCCACCCGAGGCTGCGGCCGTTCCATTCCGCAAGATGACCGTCGAGGATTTCATCGGTCAGCTCGCATCGGAGGAGCCGGTCCCGGGGGGAGGAAGTGCGTCGGCGGTCGCCGCGAGTCTCGGCGCCGCACTCGTCACGATGGTCGCGACCCTGTCCTCGGACCGGCCTCGGTACGCCGATCACGCCGCGACCCATGCTCGGTCCGTCGCGACCGGCCGCCGTCTTGCCAGCCGGTTCCTCGAGCTCGCGGACGACGATGCCGCGGCGTATGGGTCCTTTGCGATCGCGATGAAGATGCCGCGCGAGACGGAAGACGACCGGGCCCGGCGATCGGCGAGACTCCGAGCCGCGGCGCTCACGGCCACCCAGGTTCCATTCGCCTGTGTCGAGGCGTGCCGCGATCTCGTGGCCGCGACCGAGGAGCTCGCCGGCCGGAGCAACGTCAACGCGGCGAGTGACCTGGCGGTCGCGTCGCTGCTCGGCGAGGCCGCGGCGCGTGGCGCTGCGGCCAATGTCCGGATCAACCTCCCGGCTCTCGGCGACCCCGCGCGCGCGGCGGAGATCGAGAGTCGCGTCGACGCGCTCCTCGTCCAGGTCACCTCGCTCGCCGAGAGGACTCGCTCGGTCGTCGCCTCCGGCGAGGCGCGCGACCCGCTGCCGGCCGATCTCGAGCAGTGACGGTCGCAGCGCCAAGGCGACGGGGACCCACGCACGCCCGGATGCTCCTCGGCGCCCCGATCGCAGCGGAGATCACGACGGGCGTCAAGGCGGACGTCGCGACGTTCCGGAGGCGGCACGGGTATGCGCCGACGCTCGCGGTCGTCCTCGTCGGCCGGGACGCGCCGTCGGCCGTCTACCTTCGGCAGATCCTTCGCACGTGCCGGGGCGTCGGGATCGCCGGTCGGCTCGTCGAGGTGCCGGGCCGAGCGTCTGCAGCGCAGCTTCGGAACGCCATCGCTGACCTCAACGAGGATCCACTCGTCGCCGGGATCATCGTCCAGATGCCGCTGCCGAAGCGGATCCCCCTCGTCACGGTGACGGAGACGCTCGATCCGGCGAAGGACATCGACGGCATCCACCCCCTCAACGCGGGGCGGCTCACCCTCGGCAACGACGGCTTTCTGCCGACCACGGCGCAGGCCGCGGTCGAGATCCTCAAGCGTTCGGGTGTCCAGATCCGCGGCAGGCGGGTCGTGGTCGTCGGCCGATCGAATGTCGTCGGCAAGCCGGCGGCGCTCCTGTTTCTTCGAGAGGATGCGACCGTCACGGTCTGCCACCGCCGGACGGAGGACCTCGCGGCTCACGTCCGCGCGGCGGACATCGTCGTCGTGGCTGCCGGCGTCCCGGCGCTCATCACCGGTCAGATGCTCAAGCGAGGTGCGGTCGTGGTGGATGTGGGGATCAATCTCGTCGGCGAGCGCCTCGTCGGGGACGTCGACGAGGAGTCCGTGGCAGCGGTCGCCTCCGCCCTGACGCCGGTCCCCGGGGGCATCGGCCCGGTGACGAACGCCCTCCTCATGACCCACGTCCTTCGCGCCGCCGAGCAGCAGGCTCGAAGGCTCGCATGAGCTTCCCGTCCGACCTCGAGATCGCCCGAGCTGTCCGCCCGCGCCCGATCGCGGCGGTGGCGGCCGACCTCGGCATCCGCGACGATGAGCTCGAGCTCTATGGCCCGTCCAAGGCGAAGGTCACGCTTGGGGCGATCCAACGCCTCGAAGCCGAGCGCCCCCGCGGCCGCTACGTCGTGGTGACGGCGATCACGCCGACGCCTCTCGGTGAGGGCAAGTCGACGACGACGGTCGGTCTGGCGCAGGGGCTCAACGCGATCGGCCATCGGGCGTCGGTGAACATCCGGCAGCCGTCCCTCGGTCCGGTCTTCGGGATCAAGGGCGGCGCCGCTGGTGGCGGCTACAGCCAGGTGATCCCGATGGAGGATTTCAACCTGCATCTCACCGGCGACGTTCATGCGATCGGGGCGGCGCACAACCTCGCCGGGGCCTTCCTCGACAACAGCCTCCACCACCGGAACCCGCTCGGGATCGACCCGCACGGGATCCTCTGGCCGAGGGTCCTCGACATCAGCGATCGCGCGCTTCGCCACGTCGTCATCGGCCTCGGCGGTCGCGAGGATGGCGTCCCCCGCGAGACGGAGTTCGTCATCACCGTGGGTTCGGAGGTCATGGCGGTCCTCGCCCTGGCCAGCGATCTCCACGACCTCCGCGCCCGGCTCGGCCGGATCGTGCTGGCGACGACGGCGGACGGGAAGGCGGTGACCGCGGAGGACCTCGGCGTCGCCGGAGCGATGACGGTGCTCCTCCGCGACGCGATCAAGCCGAACCTTCTCCAGACGCTCGAGGGTGGGCCGGCGTTCGTCCATTGCGGGCCGTTCGCCAACATCGCCCACGGCAACAACTCGATCATCGCCGACCGCCTCGCTCTCGTGACGAACGACATCGTCTGCACCGAAGCGGGGTTCGGGGCGGACATGGGTGCCGAGAAGTTCTTCGACATCAAGTGCCGGGCGTCGGGGCTCGTGCCGAACGCGGCGGTCGTCGTCGCCACCGTGCGGGCGCTGAAGATGCACGGGGGGGTCGGGAAGATCGTCGCCGGCAAGCCGCTCGACCCGGCTCTCCTCGAGGAGAACGTGGCAGCCGTCAGGGCCGGTGCTGCGAACCTCGCCAAACAGATCGAGAACGTCCGGCTCTTCGGTATCCCCGCGGTGGTCGCGATCAATGCGTTCCCGACGGATACGCCGGCGGAGGTGGACGCGATCCGCGAGGTCGCGCTCGCGGCGGGTGCCCGCGACGCAGTCGTCGCGACGCACTTCGTGGACGGTGGGAAGGGCGCCACGGCACTCGCCGAGGCGGTCTGGGCGGCGACCTCGGAGCCCGCCGAGTTCCGGCTTCTCTACCCGGACGAGATGCCGCTTGCCGAGAAGATCGCGACGATCGCGACACGGATCTACGGAGCCGACGGGGTGGAGTTCCTTCCCGCGGCCCGCAGGTCGCTCATGCAATACGAGGATCTCGGCTATGGCCAGCTGCCGATCTGCATGGCGAAGACGCAGTACTCGTTGAGTCACGACGCCGCCCTCAAGGGGCGCCCGAGCGGCTTCACCGTCCCCATCCGCGAGATCCGGCTCTCCGCCGGGGCCGGCTTCGTCACCGCCATCTGCGGCGAGATGCGGACGATGCCTGGCCTGCCCTCGCGGCCGGGCGGAGAGAAGATCGACATCGACGCGGACGGCGAGGTTGTCGGCCTTTTCTGAGTGACGCCGCCCTTGTGCGCTCAGCCCGTCGTTGCGCTCAGCCCGTCGCGACGGCGAGGCAGATCCAGACGGCGAGGCCGAGCGCGACCCCGAGGAGCCCCGCGCCCCAGGCGGCCCAGTCGGGCGGCCCGAGCGCCACGTCGTGGCCGTGATCGTCGTGAGCGGCGGGTGGTCTGGGGTCGATCATCCAGTCGGCGGTGCCTCCGGCGGGCATCCTACACTGTGCCGCGATGCTGACTCTCGTCCTGACGCGGCACGGCCTGACTCCACGGTCCGTGCCCGAGCAGCATCTCGGCCAGCGCATCGACGTGGAGCTCTCGGACGCCGGTCGCGCCCAGGCCCAGGCGCTCGCCATCCGGCTCGCAGCGACTCGCTTCGAGCGGATCGTCTCGAGCCCCCTCCTCCGTGCTCGCCAGACGGCTGAGATCATCGTCGCCGGGCTCGCGGATCCGGCACCGGTGACGACCGATCCCCGTCTCCTCGAGATGGACTACGGCGAATGGGAGGGCCACACGTACGATGAGATCGAGGCGACGGACCGGCTGCGTCGGCATGCCTGGGAGGCCGATCCCGCATCGTTCCGCTGTCCCGGGGGCGAGTCCGGCGGCGATGTCGCGGCTCGGGCCCGGAGCTTCCTCGACGACCTCCTCGTCGCACACCCGGACAGCCATGAGCCGGACGATCCCGGCGCGCTCGCGGTCCTGGCGGTCGGCCACAGCAGCTTCAACCGGATCCTCGTCTGCGTCGCCCTCGATCTGCCGGTCCGCGAGTTCCGGCTCCGCTTCCTCCAGAGCCAGGTGAACCTCACGGTCCTCCGGTTCGAGCACGGCATCGGCCCGTCCGATGCCCGTCTCGTCCTCCTCAATGACGTTGCCCACGTCCGTCCGGCCACGGCGACGCCATGGGAGTGAACCGTCGACCGTGCCGGAACTGACACGCGACGGCCGGGCGCTGTTCGTCGCCCGGACGCTCCGGATGTTCGCCTACGGATCGGTGGCGGTCGTCCTTGTCCTCTATCTCGCCGCGGTCGGCCTGTCCGATCCGCAGATCGGGGTGGTGCTCAGCCTCACCCTCGCCGGCGACACGCTCGTCAGCCTGTGGCTCACGACGAATGCCGATCGGCTCGGTCGGCGGCGCGTGCTCATCGCCGGCGCGCTGCTCATGGCGGCCGCGGGAGCCGTCTTCGTCGTGACGCGCGATCCGCTGCTCCTTCTTCTCGCCGCGACGATCGGGGTGATCTCGCCATCCGGCAACGAGGTGGGGCCGTTCCTCGCCGTTGAGCAGGCGGCCCTGACGATCTCCATCCCCGGCGCGTCGCGGACCCATGTCTTCGCCTGGTACAACCTCGTCGGCTCCGTGGCCGCGGCGGTCGGCGCGCTATCCGGGGGGCTCATCGCCCAGGCGCTCCAGGCGGCCGGGACGACGCCCATCGACAGCTATCGGGCGGTCCTCGTCGTCTACGCGGTGGTCGGACTCCTCCTTGCCCTCGGCTTCGGTCGCCTCACACCGGCCGTGGAGTTCGATCGGAGCGGGGTGCCGGCGAGCGTCCGAGCGCGGTTCGGACTGCATCGGTCGCGGTCGATCGTCCTCCGACTGTCGGCCCTCTTCGGCCTGGACGCGTTCGCCGGCGGCCTCGTCACGCAGAGTCTCGTCGCGTACTGGTTCCACCTCCGATGGCAGGTCGATCCGGCCGTCCTCGGGGCGATCTTCTTCGGGACGAACATCCTCGCGGCCATCTCGGCGCTCTCGGCGTCGCGCCTTGCCGCCCGGTTCGGCCTCATCCGGACGATGGTGTTCACCCACCTGCCGAGCAACATCCTGCTCATCCTCATCCCGATCATGCCGAGTCTGCCCCTCGCGATCCTCCTCCTCCTCATCCGGGCGAGCATCAGCCAGATGGACGTGCCGACCCGGCAGAGCTACACGATGGCGATCGTCGAGCCGGACGAACGATCTGCCGCCGCCGGCGTGACGGGCATCGCGCGGACGACTGGAGCGGCCGTCTCGCCGCTCATCGCGGCTCCACTCGTGGGCGCCGCCGCGCTCGCGGCGATCCCGTTCTACCTGTCCGGTGCGCTGAAGATCGTCTACGACATCGCGCTGTACCGGCGCTTCCGCGGCATGCCTCCGCCGGAGGAGATCTTCGAGTAGCCGGGAGGCGGTGCGAGAACCGGGAGGCGGTCAGCTCGCGCGGCGCCAGCCAGGGCGGCCGAGCCGCCACCAGACGAAGACCGCGACGAGCGCCACGACCACCACGAGCATCAGGGTGTCGAACGGCTGCAGCGTGTGGCGGATGTCCTGCCAGTGGGCGCCGAGCTGGGTGCCGGCGAAGACGAGAGCGACCGACCAGAGGAATGCGCCGGCGGCCGAGAAGGCGATGAACGTGGCGAGCGGCATGCGAGCGACGCCGGCCGGGAAGCTGATGAAGGTCCGCACGACCGGGAGGAGTCGGCTGACGAATGCCGTCGCCGCGCCATGTCGGGCGAAGAATCGCTCGGTGGCGGCGAGCTCGTCCTCGCGGATGAGGAGGAAGCGGCCCCACCGGGCGAGGAGCGGTCGGCCCCCGTACGCGCCGATCGCGTACCCGATGAGCGACCCGATCGTGTTGCCGATGGTCGCCACGATGACGACGATCCAGAAGGACCACGGGCCGTGGGTCAGCGGTTCGATCTGCGTCGGGTCGGAGACGAGGAACCCGGCGTAGGGGAGGATGAGCTCGGACGGGAGCGGGATCATGGCCGACTCGATCGCCATGGCCACGGCGACGCCGACGTACCCGACGGCACCGTACAGGCTGTTGAGGAACGGGATGACGATCGTGTCGATGAAACCGAGCATCGGGGGAGCATAGCCGAGGGGACGCCCGGAACGCTCGCGACTCGACCGGCTGCGCCGAGCCGAGGCGGGCGGCTATGCTCCGGGGCGTGACTGAACAGAACGGCGAGACCCCGAGCGCCGTCATCCTCACCGGCGCCGACCTCACGATCGCCGACGTGGAGGCGGTCGCTCGACGGGGGAGGAGGGCGGTCCTCGACCCGGACGCCAGGGCCCGCATGGCGGAGGCGCGTGGGGTCATCGAGCGGCTGGTGGCGGAGGGCGCCGTGGTGTACGGCGTGACGACCGGCTTCGGTGACCTGGCGACCACGTTCATCCCCCGCGAGGACGTCGGACGACTCCAGCAGAACCTCCTCATGAGCCACGCGGCCGGCGTGGGTGCGCCGTTCCCGCGCGAGATCGTCCGGGCGATGCTCCTCCTCCGGGCGAACACGCTCGCCCTCGGCCACTCGGGGTGCCGGCCGGACCTCGTGGATCGGCTGCTGTCGTTCCTCGAGGCGGGGATCCACCCCGTCGTGCCCGAACAGGGGAGCCTGGGAGCGTCCGGCGACCTCGCACCGCTGGCCCACCTTGCCCTCCCGCTCATCGGCCGTGGCGAGGTGGAGTTCGGCGGCCGGCGCATGGCGGCGCTCCTCGCGCTCCGCGAGGCCGGGCTCGAGCCGCTCGTCCTCGAGGCGAAAGAGGGTCTCGCGCTCCTCAACGGGACCCAGATGATGAGCGCGCTCGGAGCGCTCCTCCTGGCCGACGCGGATCGGCTCACCCGGACCGCAAGCGTGGCGGCCGCGATGTCCGTCGAGGCACTTCTCGGGACCGATGTCGCATTCTCCGCCGCGTACCAGCTCGCTCGTCCGCACCCGGGCCAGATCGCCGTGGCCGCGGAGCTGCGGCACCTCCTCCGCGATTCGAGCCTCCAGACCGGCCACCACGGCGACGCCCACAAGGTCCAGGACCCGTACTCGCTTCGCTGCGTGCCGCAGGTCCACGGTGCGGTCCGCGACATGCTCGACCACCTCCGCCGGGTGCTCGACATCGAGCTCAACTCGGCGACGGACAATCCGCTCGTCTTTGCGGGCGGCGGCGCGGCGGACCCGACGGCGATCGCGACAGGCGGCGGCCTCGTCATCAGCGGCGGCAACTTTCACGGTGAGCCGGTCGCCCTCGCCCTCGACGCGGCGAAGCTCGCTGTTGCCGAGCTCGGATCGATCTCGGAGCGGCGGACGGCACTCCTCGTGGACGCGCGACTCAACGGGGGTCTGCCGCCGTTCCTCGCCGCGGATCCGGGCACGAACAGCGGCCTCATGATCCTGCAGTACACGGCCGCCGCTCTCGCCTCCGAGAACAAGGTCCTCGTGCATCCCGCCTCGGCCGACTCGATCCCGACGAGCGCGAACCAGGAGGACCACGTCTCGATGGGCTCGATCGCCGCACGGCACGCCCGGGCCGTCCTCGAGCACGTCGAGCGGATCGTCGCGATCGAGCTCATATGCGCCACCCAGGCGCTCGACTTCCGCCTCGATCAGCTCCCGGATGCTCGACCGGGAGCCGGGGTCGCCGAAGCCCACCGGATCATCCGGGCGGCGATCCCGCGGCTCGAGGTGGATCGAGAGCCGGGCCCGGACCTCGCCGCAGCCTTCGCACTCGTCCATGACGGCACGCTCTCCCACCTCGCGGGTCCAGCGGACCTCGCCGTACCCGCCGGCCTGACCGTTGCTGCTGGCCCCGGGCCCCGCCCGGACGTGCGGTCCCGGTCCTGAGGCAGACGGTCGCGATGGCGGTCCGGATCGTGGACGTCGAGGACGAGGTGTCGTTCTCCGTCCTGCCACCGTGCGCCGACCCGGCCTTCGACCATCGGACCTGCGACTACTGGGAGGACGCGGACCGAGGCTCCAAACGGGCGCGGGTCTCCCCGGCCGCCCAGGCGACATCGGCGGCAGCAGCCGCCCTGCGTCCCCGGCCGAACCCCTTCGGCGAGGGTCCCTCGCTCAACCCTTCGCTCAACCCGTTCGCGCCCGCGGTCCAGCGCGCCCCGACATCCAATCCGTTCGCCGCGCCCGGCGACGCCGATCCGCTCGTCGACAATCCGTTCGCCCCGCGGCGCGCGCCAGCCCGCGGACCCGCTCCGGTCGCCCCTCGAAAACTCGCCCTCCTCGGGCGCGGCGCCGCGGTCTTCGGGAGCTACGCCAAGGTCCTCCTCGTGGACGACGTCCCGCTCGCGTATGCGCAATTCGGGCCGTTGTCCGCGTATCCGCGAGCGGCTCGCGTTCGGGAGCTGTATCGGCAGCTGCCGGATGCGCCACCCCCGGCCGTCATCACCTGCGTCGCGAGCACGGCCGACGGTCGTCATGCCGGTCACGCCCGGCGACTGGTGGACGCGGTCTGCGCGGATCTCGCCGGGCGCGGGTTCGCCGCCGTGGAGGCGTATCCGGAGATCGGCGCGCGGCCCGAGGCGACGAGCGCGGCGACCACGGCGTTCTGGCTCGGCGTCGGGTTCACCCTCGCGGTCGACGACCCGCACTTCCCGGTGGTGCGCCGCGAACTCTGAGCGGACTCCGACGGATCGCGGGAGTGCTACCGTCACGCCACGAGCGGCGGAGGGCGCGCCTGACGGAGGACTCCGGTGGCATTGACCCAGGCCTCGGGAGGGACGCGGATGACAGCGACGGTCGGCGGCTCGGATCGGGGCACGGCGCTCCCGGGCGCCCGGCCCGTCCGCGCTCCGCGCGGCTCCGAGCTGACGTGCCGCGGCGCCCCAATGTTCGTCGAACCCGCGGAGGGGCGACCGTCACCGAATCCGACGAAGTGCTTGGGCGACCTACGGACGCGCGCGAGTGAGCTCGAATCGTTCGATGGCTCGCTCGGCGAGTTCCCGGCCGATCGCGAGCGACGCCGTGGCTGCGGGAGATGGGGCATTCCGAACGTGAAGGACGTGGCGGTTGCCGCCGAACCGGAAGTCATCGACGAGCGTCCCGTCCGGATCGAGCGCCTGGGCGCGGACGCCGGAAGGCCCAAAGACCAGCTGGTCCGCTCGGAGCTCCGGAACGTAACGGAGGAGTGCCCCGAGGAACGCGGCTTTCGACCAGTCGCGCCACAACTCGACGGCTCCCATCCGCCAGAAGCGGGCCGCCAGGCGCAGGAACCCGCGATCGGTGAGTGTATCGACCAGGTCGCGCAGGTTCACGTCGGTCCGCCGGTAGCCGGTGCGAGCGAATGCCAGCACTGCGTTCGGCCCGGCCCAGACCTCACCGTCGATGCGCCGGGTGAAATGGACTCCGAGGAACGGGAAGCGTGGGTCGGCGACGGGGTAGATGAGGCCGCGGACGAGTGACCTAGCGTCAGCGGTGAGCGTGTAATAGTCGCCGCGGAACGGGACGATGCGATCACGCCCGGAGTCGCCGGTGAGCTTCGCCACCCGGTCGGCCCACAGCCCCGCACAGGCGATGACGTTGTGAGCGATGAGCGGACCGCGGCTCGTCTGAAGAACCCGATCCCTTCCGTGATCTGCGACTCCCGTGACCCGGCGGGAGGTTTCGATCGTGCCGCCGGCCGATTGAATCTCGCGGGCGAGGGCCGCGACGACCAGCCGGAAATCGGTGATCCCGGTCGTGGGGCTCCAGAGGGCCCGGAGGCCGGCCGCGTGCGGCTCGATCTCTCGGATGCGCTCCGGGCCGATCTCCTCCAGCCGGGGCACGCCATTCGCGGTCGCCCGTCGCCGGAGTTCCTCCAGGCGAGGCAACTCGTCCAGCGTCAGCGCCACGACGAGCTTGCCGCACCGTTCGAATGGAATTGCGTGCCCCTCCAAGAACGCCTCGAGTTCTGCCTTGCCCTCGCGGCACAGGCGTGCCTTCTGCGAGCCAGGGGCGTAGTAGAGGCCGGCGTGGAGGACGCCACTGTTGTGGCCCGATTGGTGGGCCCCCAGCTTCCCCTCCTGCTCGAGCACCACCATGCGCAGGTCCGGCCGCCGGCGCTGCAGTTGGACGGCCGTCGCCAGCCCGACGATCCCGCCGCCTATGATCGCCAGGTCGAAGCGGTCGCCGGTCACGCCGATACCGCGCGGTCAGGCCCCGGCCGCTGCGGAGGCCGCGCGGACGAGCAGCCCCGGCGACAGGGATGCCGACCGCGGCACGCCTGCCAGCGCCAGGGCCAGGTCGTATTCCTTCACCAGCATGTCGAGGGCGAGCCCGACGCCTCGCTCGCCACCCCACGCGAGGGCCCACAGGATGGGACGACCAACCATCACCGCGCGAGCCCCCAGGGCGAGCGCCATCAGGATGTCGGTGCCGCGCCGGATGCCGCCGTCGAGGATGACGGGGACGCGCCCGACGACCGCGTCGAGGACGCCCGGCAGGGCGTCGAGCGCGGCGATCGAGCTGTCGAGCTGGCGGCCGCCATGGTTCGAGACGCCGACTGCGGCCGCACCGTGGTCGATCGCGGCGCGTGCGTCCACGGGATGCAGGATCCCCTTCACGATGACCGGCAGGCGCGTGTTGGCCGTCGTCCAGTCGAGATCCTCCAGGGTGTTCGCGGGCTTGATGTCGTCGTCGCCGTAGATATCGTCGCCCTTCGCATGGTCGCGCTTCGTTCCGCTACGGTGGATGTTGGCGTACCCCACGCCCGGGGGGAGATGGAACTGGGTCCGCAGGTCCCGCTCCCGCCGACCGAGGATGGGAGCGTCGACCGTCAGGATGATCGCCTCGTAACCGGCTGCGGCCGCCCGGTCGAGCAGCTCGCGGTTGCGTCCAGGATCGCGCAGGAGATACAGCTGGAACCACGTGGGCGCGCTGGCCGCGCCCACGTCTTCGATCGTGGCGCTGGCGACCGTGGACAGGCTCATCGTGATCCCGCGAGCCGCGCAGGCGCGGGCGACGGCCACCTCCCCGTCGGGATGGGCCATCCGCTGGAGCGCCATCGGCGCCACCATGATCGGGGCGGGCCAGCGTCGGCCGAGCATCTCCACCGACGGGTCGCGTGTCTCGATGTCCACCAAGACGCGCGGAACGATGCGCCAGCGGCGGAACGCGTCCAGGTTGTCCGCCAGAGTCACTTCGTCGGCCGCCGCGCCGCCGAAGTACGCGGCGACCCCGGGATCGAGCTCGGCGAGGGCCAACGCCTCGAACTCGGCGAGGTTGAGGGGCCCGGGCCCTCCCTCCACGGGCGCGATGCCGAGGTCCACCGGAGACCGGCCGACGGCCGGGCCGGGCCGGTCGGTCACCCCAGGCCCCGGATGCGCAGCGCTGCTGCGTGGGCGGGGAATCCCTCGTGGTCGGCGAGCGCGAGCGTCGCCGCCGCGAGCGACGCCAGTCCGGCGGCGGTGAGCCTGGCGATGGACGTGGTCGTCATGAAGGTCCGCGACGTGACGCCGCCGTTGATCCGGGCGAAGCCGCCGGTCGGCAGCGTCGCCGGCACACCGATCGTGAAGTTCGCGGCGCTCACCGGCGAATCCTGGCCGAGCAGCACCTCTCCCGCGTAGGTCAGTCGCGCGAGGGTCGCTTCCGGGTCTCTCGTCGCGATCTGAAGATGCTCCGGCGCGTAGATCCCGGCGAACTCGACCGCCTCGTCCATGGAGTCGAAGAGGAACGCACCACCCAGCACCGAGAGGGCCGATCGCGCGTACGACGCGCGGGGCTCAGGCAGGCGGGCGAGTTGGCCGGCGATCTCGTTGTCGACCGCCTCGACGACCGAGAGAGAGTCGGTGACAAGCAGCGCGGCCGAATCGGCGCCGTGTTCAGCCTCATTGAGCAGGTCGGCGGCGAGGCGGACGGGGTCGATCGACTCGTCGGCGATGATGAGGGACTCCGACGGCCCGCAGAGCATGTTCGTGGCGACCCCGTGGATCTGAGCCAGGACCTGGGCGGCCGTGACAGCCGGGCTGCCCGGCCCGACGATCTTCGTGACGCGTGGGATCGTGGCCGTGCCGAGCGCGACCGCGGCAACGCCGGCCGGCCCGTTCGCCCGCAGGACCCGCCGAATCCCGAGCTCCTTCGCGGTCGCGAGGACGCCAAGGTCGACCCTGTCCGTACCGGGCATCGGCGGCACGACGACCGTGATCTCTGGCACCCCAGCCACGACCGCCGGAGTGCCGATCATCACCAGGACTGACGGGTACGAACCCTTGCCGCAGGGCACGAAGAGCCCGGCGCTGGGGATGGGCAGCATCCGCTCGCCCACCTCGACGCCGGGGCGGATCTCGCGGCGCCAGTCGGGGCTGGCCGCCAGCTGCGCCTCGTTGAACGAACGAACCGACGCAATCGCGAAGCGGATCGCATCGAGGAGTGGCGGCGAGAGCGCCGCGTGCGCCGCGTCGATATCGGCTTGGTCGACCAGCAGCGCATTCGGGTCGACCCGCACGCCGTCGAAGCGCTCGGTCGCGTCGGCCACGGCGGCGTCGCCGCGAGCTGCCACGTCGGCGTAGATCCGGCCGATGGATTCAAGCAGCTTGGGATCCAGGATCTGGCTCGTCGCGCGCTCGAGGATCCGGTTCCGCTCCGCGGCGTCGAGTTCCGCCCAACGGCGCAGGGTGAGCACCCTCATGCAGTCCTCCCGCCATCGACGACGATGGCTGATCCGGTGACGTAGGACGCTTCATCGGAGACGAGAAATGCGATGACTGCCGCGATCTCGTCGGGGTCCGCGACTCGCCCCAACGGTATCCCCCTGGTGATCGTGGCCATCGTGGCCGGGTCAGCCAGGTACCCCGCGGTCATCGGGGTACGAACATACCCCGGGCACACCGCGTTGACGCGGATCCGGCGGTCGGCGAGGTCGCGGGCCATCGAACGGGCGAGCAGCACGGCGCCACCCTTCGAGGCGTTGTAGTCGGCGAAGCCGACCTCGGCTACGAGGCCGTTCACGGACGCGACCAGAACTATCGCTCCGCCACCGCCATCGGCCGCCATCCGCCGACCCCCGGCCTGCGCGGCGACGAACAGGCCACGCACGTTGATGTCGAGCACGTGCATGAAGGCAGACGGGTCGAGGTCCAGGACGTCGCGGCCCTCGCCGTCGATGCCGGCCGCCGCAACGAGCACGTCGAGTCGCGATCCGAACCGGGCGGCCTCGGCGACAGCGGCTGCCATCGCCTCAGCGTCGGTGACGTCCGCAGCCCTGCCCGTGACTGTGACGCCGGGAACGGCTGCGCGAATCTCGTCGAGAGCGCCGTCGAGGCGGTGCCGGTCGCGGCCGACCACGAAGACGCTCGCACCTTCCCTGGCCAATCGCGTGGCGGCAGCCAAGCCGATTCCGCTGGTGCCGCCGGTGACCAAGGCCGTCCGGCCGGTCATCCGCCGCATGATCAAGGAGCCCTGATTCGGGGCCGGTTCCGTCACGCGAGCGGCCCCACCGCCGCCTCGACGTCACGCAGGATCTCACCGGAGCGGACGAGCTCCGCGATCGCCGTGTGGTCGACATGCAGCGGGCGGTCTTCGTCAAGATGAGCAACCTGGCGGCGGATGGCCCAGCGGGCGGCCTCGACACCGGCGCCGAACGTGAAGTTCCGGAAGTCGAGGGCCTGCGCGGCAGCCATCATCTCGATCCCGATGACGCCGTAGGCGTTGGCGAGGATTTGGCCGGTCTTGATCGCGGTATTCATGCCCATCGAGACGAAGTCCTCCTGGTCCGCAGCGGCCGGGATCGAGAGGATCGAGGCGGGCGCGGAGAGGATGCGCTGCTCGGTGATGAGCGTGTCGGCCGTGTACTGGCTGAGCATCATCCCCGAGAACATCCCGGCACCCTTGGTCAGGAATGCGGGCAGCCCCATGCTGAGGGCCGGGTTCGTGAGCCGGTTGAGCCGGCGCTCGGAGAGGACGCAGACCATCGTCACGGCCGCGCCCACCATGTCCATGGGCAGGCTGACCGGTGTCCCTTGGAAGTTCGCGCCGGTGAGCGTGAGCCGTTCCTCGGGCAGGAAGATCGGGTTGTCGCCGACGCCGTTGAGCTCGATCTCCACTTGGCGGCAGGCAAAGGCGACGACATCGTGGGCGGCGCCGATCACCTGCGGCGACGAACGCATCGAGTACGCGTCCTGGACCTTCGTCTTCACCTTGTCGGTCACCAGGTCGCTGCCGGCGATGCAGGCCATGATCGAACGAGCGCTCCGGATCGCGCCCGGGAAGCCGCGCAGCTCGTGGAGGCGCGGGTCATAGGGCTTGAGGTTGGCGAGCAGTGCTTCCAGCGTCATCGCAGCGGCGATCTCAGCCTGGCGCAGGAGCCGGTCGATGTCGTACAGCTCGATCGCGCTCATCGCGGTGAGCAGGTTCGAGCCGTTGATCGTGGCCAAGCCGTCGCGCGCCGCGAGGCCCGGGATCGGGATCCCCGCCCGTTCCATCGCCACGCGTCCGGGCAGCCGCTCGCCCCGGTGGTAGGCCTCGCCCTCGCCCATGAGCAGAAGCGCCACCTGGGCCATCGGAGCAAGGTCGCCGGACGCACCGACGGAGCCCTTCTGGCAGACGACCGGGGTGACGTCGCGGTTGAGCATATCGAGGAGCGTCAGCGGGATCTCCAGACGAGGGCCGGAATTGCCGTGAGCATGGACGTTGACCCTGCCGGCGATCGCGGCCCGGACGGACTCGATCGAGGCGGGCTCGCCGATCCCTGCGGCGTGGTTGTAAATGAGATAGCGCTGGAACTGCTCGACCTGTTGGTCCGTCAGGACCACCTCGGAGAACTCGCCGATCCCAGTGTTCACCCCGTACATGGTCTCGTGCGCGGCGAGCTTCTCCTCGAGCATCGTCCGGCAGGCGCGAATCCGTTTGATTGCCGCCGGATCGAGCGTCGCCGGTTCCCCGTCGCGGGCGATCCGGACGAGCTTCTCGATTGTGAGCGAGGAGCCATCAAGGACGATGGACATCGGCAGCTTCCCTGGTGCGTCGGGCCGGGTTTTGGACGACACTGCTTGGGCACCGCCGGTGCGTGCGCGGCAGGTTCTCCGAACTGTCCAAGATGCTGGACTCAGCGGCATTCATGCGAGCAGCCTACGACGCCCTTCCGTACAAGAACAAGGGCGACGTGCCGAACTTCCGTCTAGTATTGAAGACAGAGGCCATATCCGCCGGTTCTTCAAAACGCGCCTGCTGGAGGCGATATGGTGGACAGACAAACGCCCGTGCTCGGCGCCTCGAGGTCGGCCGACCGCGCACTGCGAGTCCTCGATCTCCTGGAACGCCGCAGCTACGGGCTGCCCACCATGGTCGTCGCGCGCGAGTGCGACATACCGAAGTCGAGCGCTCACCAACTCCTGAACACGATGCGCGACCGTGGCTTCGTGAAATACGATCACACGGGGCGGACGTGGGCCGTCGGCGATCGGGCCCGTGAGATCGGCGCCGAGGTCCCGACGATCCCGACGGCTCTCCAGATCCTCGAGTCATTCGACCGGCAGGTCGTACGCCAGACCGCAGCATCGGTGGCCCAGAGCACCGGCCTGGATCTGGAACGGGTGCAGCGCACCCTCTCGGTCCTGGAAGCCGAAGGCCTTGTCGCGGTGGCCCCGGGGGGGCTCTACTCGCTGGGACTTCGTACAGTTCGGCTCGCCGCGCGGATCGAGCCGATCGAGCTTCTCCGGACGATCGCACTCCCCCTGCTCAGCGAACTCCGCGATCTAACTGGAGAAACGGCGAACCTCCTCGTCCAGGACGGGACCCAGTCCGTCTTCCTCGACCAGGTAGAGAGCCCTCGAGCGCTACGCCACAGCGGCTGGGCCGGACGGACGGTACCTCTCATCGGAACGGCAGGTGGAGCAGCTCTGTCCGGTCTTGGTGGGGCGCAAGTCGCGGCGGACGCGGTGGAGGCCGGGATCACCGCCGTTGCCTGTCGGATCTCGTGGTCGGGCCACCCGCCCGCTGCCGTTAGCATCACGGCCCCATCGTTCCGGTTGGTTGGGTCGGACCTCAAGGTAGCGATGCACCACGTTGAGGTGACGGCGGCGCGGATCGGGGCCGAGCTGACTGCGCAGCTGGCGAGTTCCCGATCGCGCGCGGCTGTGGTCGGATCCGCGCCGGAGCCGACCGGGACCGGCGAGATGCATCGTTCGACGGACAATCGCCGATGACAGTTCTGGTCAACGACGTTTCCGGCAATCAGGCCCAGGGTGCCACCGCAAGCTTGAGGTGCTCTTGGTGTCCATCGGCGGCCGCGGCGACCAGCGCCGGAAGCTCCTCCAGACCAACAGTGCGGTCCACGACGGGCGCGAAGCGGCCCGTCTGGATGCGGAGCAACTCCAGCGTCTCGGGCATCTCGTCGGCGAAGACGTGAGCGCCGGTGATGACGATCTCGCGTGCGATGATCACGTTCGTGTCGAGTTCCTCTGGGTAGTGGTGGAGCGCGATGGCGGCGACGGTTCCGCCCGGCCGCACCATGAGGGCGGCCGTTGAGATCGACCCGCCGGAACCCGCGCAGTCGAAGCAGGCGTCGAACCCATCAGCGCCGGCAGGCAAGGCGCCCGGGGCGACGACCGACCGACCGGTGATCCTGCGCGCGACCTGCGCCCGCCCGCGATTCGGCTCCACAAGCAGGACCTCAATCGCCTCAGGGATTACGAGGGCCTGGAGCACGCCGATTGGACCGGCGCCGAGGATGGCAACGCGCGCAACGTCACGCGCGACAGCGCGCAGGCGGGACCAAGCGTGCAGCGCCACCGCGGTTGGTTCGGCGAGGACGGCCACCTCGAACGGCAGACCGTCTGGAATCGTCCAGACGTGATCGCCGGGCACGACCACCGATTGGGCGAACCCACCGTCGCAGACCTCGCCCAGGAAACCGAGCTGTGGGCAGCGCTGGAGTTGTCCCTCGAGGCATCGGGCGCAGATGTGGCATGGGACCCGCGAGTCCAGCACGACCCGGCGCGAGGCAAGGTACTCGCAGCCCTCCCCGACCTTCTCGACGACTCCCGCCACTTCGTGACCTGGCACCACGGGGAAGCGGGTCACGAACTCGCCCGTCCTCCAGACGTGCACGTCCGACCCGCACAGGCCGGCCCGGGCAACGCGCACCCGTACCTCGCCGAAGCCTGGATTCGGGTCCGGCAGCTCGCGCACGCGGAGGTCCCGAGGTCCGGCGAGGACGGCTCCGATCATCGTCGGTGTCGGTCCATCGTTCGCCGCACCCTCATCGTGCCCGAACGGTCCGCTCGATAACCCCGACGACCCGCCGCATGTCGTCCGGCCGCCCCAGGCTCACCCGTGCCCATCCGGGCACGCCGAGGGTCGCGCCCGGCCGAACAGTGATGCCCTCCGCGAGGAGCGCCACCGGCCAGCTGTCGCGATCCTCGACTAGGAGGAAGTTCGCCTGCGACGGCACGTAGCCGAGCTCGACACGGTCACACGCGTCGACGAGGACCGACATCGCGACTGCCGTCTCACGAACCGTCATCTCGACGTGGGCCGCGTCTTCCAGCGCGGCAGCCGCTGCGGCCAGCGATATCGCGGTGACATTGAATGGTGGGCGGATCCGCTCAACCGGCTCCAGCACGGCCGCTGAGGCGATCGCGTACCCGACGCGGAGGCCAGCCAAGCCGTAGGCTTTTGAGAAGGTTCGGGTGACGACGAGGCTCGGGTGCCGGTCGAGAAGGTCGACGGCGGTCAGGCGGATCGCCGGGTCCATGAACTCGTAGTAAGCCTCGTCGACGACGACCATGCAGTCGGACGGAACGCGCTCGACGAAGGCTCGCAGGTCGTCCGGCCGGACGGCGGTCCCGGTCGGGTTGTGCGGGTTCGCCACGAAGACGCAGCCCTGCGCCACGGCCGCCGCCGCCATCGCCTCCAGGTCGTGTGTATGGTCGCGGAGTGGCACGAGCACGATCTCGGCACCCATCGATCGCGCCGCGACCGCATGGATGCCGTATGGCGGCGCGGCCATCACGGCGCGTCGCCCGGGCTCCAGGTATGCCCGGGTCAGCAGGTAGAAGGTTTCGTCGCTGCCGGTGCCGAGCAGGATCTGGTCTGGCGCGACGCCGTGTCGCTCGGCGAGCCGCGCTCGCAGCAAACTCGACCCCCCGTCGGGGTAGCGCTCGGCGCTTTCGAGCGCAGTTCGAGCCGCCTCGACGGCCCGCGGCGAAGGACCAAACGGGTTCTCGTTCGAGGCGAGCTTGAGGGCGCGATCCGCGGACGCAGCTGGCGCGGCGCCCGGCACATACGGGACGATCGCGTCGAGGGCGGCGCGTGGCTTGATCGGCACCTGTTGAGTCCCCTGGAACGTCGAGAGCAGGATGGGTCGCCTGATCAGTCGAGGGTCCCCTTGACTCCGACGGTCAGACCGGCTCGCCATGGAAGAGGCGCGAAACAGCCGCGGAGTGCGACCGCGAACGCCCGTGCAGCGGCCTCCCAGGAGTGGTGCGGATCACGGCCTTCGATAACCCGCAACCGGAGCGTGCAGCGAGCTCCCTGGGCGAACCCCTCATAGAACGCGACCATGTCGGCGCCGGTCGTGTCCTCGACCTGCTCCACGCGTGAGCCCTCCGCCTTGCGGTCGATGAAGTGCATCGACCGACCCTCGAACGAGAGCGCACAGAACGCAAGCGCCTCGTCCATCGCCATCCATGCCCCAGAAGCTCCTTCGACCCCGTCGTCGATGGCGCGCGTGATCAGGGCGCCGATCCCGAGCCCGAGCGCCATCCCGATGTCCTCGCAGACGACGTGCCGCAGGGCGAACGTCTTCGCCGCGAAGCGGACGTTCAGGTTGAGCCCGCCATGCCAGGCGATCATCTCCAGCATATGGTTGAAGAAGGCGATCCCGGTGTCCAGCGACGGCTCCTGGCGCGGCCCGAGCCCCACGTCCAGGCGGACGTCCGCCTCACGGGTTGTCCGCGCCACGACCGCGTGGCCGTCCCTGATCTCGACCTGCATTCCACGGTAGCTCTCGGGCATGGGACCCTCCAGAAGTCAGGGGCTGACGAAAACGGGCATCCCGCTGATAGCACGCCGCGGGTTGTCCACGAGGAGCCGGTCGACCTCGGCGGCCGACAGGCCCGCCGTCCGCAGTCCAGGCGCAACTCCGGTCAGCAGGTGGTCGTAGCCCCGACCGCCGAACGCGTGGAGCTGGGTCTTCGTGCAGACGTCCTGGGCGAGGAGGAGGCGATCGGACCAGCCTTCCTCGTGGGCCGCGACGACGGCGGCGGTCCGCGAGGTGTCGGACGGCATGCCGCGGTCGCCGTAGGCGTCCTCGTCGCCCCAGATGTCGATGCCGACGAAGGCTCCGCGAGCGGCGAGCGAACGCGCATAGGCCACGTCTGCCAGTGACGGGTCGAGATGACAGAGGACGACTCGATCGAGGTCGACGCCGGCGTGCTCGCATCGGTCCAGGACATCGTGGCCGGCCCGGCCCCACGGGTCGAGATGAACGAATAGCGTCCGCCCGGTCTCGCGCTGGGCGGCGCACGCACCGCTGAGGACGCGTGCCTCGGCAGGGTCGATCGGGTTCGAGGTGCCGATCTCGCCAATGACGCCGGCCCGGATTCCGTCGGGACCAGCCAAGAGGTCCAGGAGGATCTCGTCTCGGAACGCCTCGGGTGGCGGTCGTGGAGCTCCCGCGGATGAGCGGCCGCGATGTAGTGGCCGCAGCCCATGACGACAAGCACTCCGGTTGCTTCGCTAACGGTCCGCAGCCGGGTCGGCGACCGCCCGATGTCGTCGAGAGTCAGGTCGACGAGCGTTCGCCCTCCGGCGGCCCGAAACCGCCCGACCTCCTCAATCGCGACCGAGAGGTCGTCGAGGATAAGGTTGTCCCGAACGGCGAACGGATTGGCCCGCACGGTCGCCTCCGTCGACGCGTCCACCCGGCTCGCGGCGGGCGCGCGGCCGTCGTCGTCCGTCGGCGGATCAAACCAGCACTCGATGTTGATGAAGATATGCTCGTGCGGACTCGTCGGTCCGAGCGCGCTGGCTGCCACGGGCCCCGTGACGGTCCAAACCATCCCGGGCATGTCGCTCACTGAAATGCGGCTGGGGGTATTCACCCGATCCCCGCGGCGACGCCAGGTTCTGCCCGGAGCGACTCTTCGCGGATGGACGCAAGGATTCGGCCCCGGAGCGCGGCGAAGGCCGGCGTCTCCTGGATCTCGAAATGGCGCGGCCGGGGGAGGTCGATCGAAAGCTCTTCCTTCAGTCTCCCCGGTCGGTTGGACATGATGACCACGCGGTCCGAGATGAAGACCGCTTCGTCGACGTCGTGGGTGACGAACATCACGGTGAGGCGATGGGACTCCCAGACGCGCGTCAGAAGCTCCTGCATGAGAAGCCGTGTCTGGGCATCAAGGGCGCCAAATGGCTCGTCCATCAGCAGGATCCTCGGCCGGTAACAGAGCGCGCGGGCGATCGCCACGCGCTGCTTCATTCCGCCGGAAAGCTGGCGCGGATACGCGTCAGCAAACCCGCCGAGACCCACCACGTCGAGGTGTTGGCCGGCCGCCTTCCGCCGCTCGCTCGCGGTCATCCGCTCACCCCGGAGCGCAAATTCAACATTGGCACGGGCGGTCATCCAGGGAAAGAGCGTGTATGTCTGGAAGACGACGCCACGGTCGCGTCCGGGCCCACCGATCGGCTTGCCGTCGACGAGAACGACGCCCTTGGTCGGTTCGATCAGGCCCGCCACGATCGAAAGAAGTGTGGACTTGCCGCAGCCCGACGTTCCGGCGATCGAGACGAACTCGTTCTCGGCCAGTCGCAGCGAGATCGGTCCCAGCGCGGCGACTGGTCGCGGGCCCTCGAAGATCTTCTCGAGGTCGCGAATCTCGAGCCGTGGAACGTCTCCCTCGCGGACCGCGCCAATCGTCATCGGTCCGCCCACCGGAAGAACAGCCGACCCAGTGCCTTCATGGTCTGGTCCGTGACCAGCCCCAGGATTCCCAGCACGATGAGGTAGCCGATGATGATGTCCGTTTCGAAGTAGCGAGGCGCGAGGTTTATCCGGTAACCGAGCCCCGAGGTGGCTGCCACGAGCTCGGCGAGAACCACCCACGTCCAGGCCCATCCGAGCGAGATCCGCAAGGTGTCCCAGATTCCCGGTGCCGCCGACGGGGCCACGATTCGGGCCAGGATTGCGCCGTCGCGCATCCCCAGGGTCCGCCCGATGTTGACAAGGTCAAGGGGGACGCGCTTGACGTTGTCCATTATCAGGAGGACTTCTTGGAAGAACGTTCCGATGAACACGATGGCGAACTTCTGGGTATCGTCGATGCCGATCCAGACGATGGTCAGCGGGACGAAACCGACGACCGGCATATAGCGCACGAAGTCGATGAAGGGCTCGATGAGGGCTTCCGCGAACCGGTACGTCCCGATGAGGATGCCCATCGGGACAGCAATGACGGTCGCGAGGACGAAGCCCACGATGATCCGCCAGACGGACACCGAGATGTCGGACCAGAGCGTGCCGTCGGCGGCGAGCCTGCCGAGCCGATCGAGGACCTCGATCGGGCCCGGCAGGAACAACACCGGAGCAAGGTTCAATGCCCGAATCAGGAGCCACACCGCGATCAATGCGGCGAATGCGAGCACAGCTGTCCCCACGTAGCCGCGAACGGTGATCGTGCCGCCAATCGCGAATGCGGGGTGCCGCCGGCGCCCGGCTGATGCCGGGTCGACGCCGGAACGGGAATCGGCGGGTCCGCTCACCGGTGAATCCCGGGCGCGGTGACCGTCAAGGGGCGACGGCGAGAATGAAGCTCGTGTTCATGACCTTCGTTTCGTCGACTGGCTTGGTGATGATTCCCGCGTCGGTGGCGATCTTCTTCACCTCGGTCAGCGTCTTGAGGTAGGCGCCGCCGGTCATGAGCTGCTTCGCCTCGTCCAGGCTGTAGATCTGTACGCCTTCGAAGGCGGTCTTGAGGTCACCGGGGTTAGCGCCAACGGCCTTCTCGATGATCGCCTGACCGTCGGTCGGGTTCGTGCGAAGATAGGCGACGGAGTCGCCCCAGGTCTTGAGGAGGGCGTCCACCTGGCCCGGATGGCTTGCGAGGTAGTCGTTCCGGACCACGAACACGTCCCCGATGAGACCGGGCTCCTGGGCCGCCTTATAGATCAGCTTGAAGCTGCTGTCCTGCTGGAGCGCGGTCGTGAGGTAGGGCTCATACGTGACGGCGACGTCCACCTTCTTGGTAATGGCGAGGATCCCCGCCTGGGCTGCTGGCGTCGGCACCTTGACGATGTCATTGATCGTCATCCCGTTCTGGGATAGGGCGTACCGCAGCAGGATGTCCGACGTCGTGCCTTCTTCGTAGGCGACCTTCTTGCCCTTCATATCGGCGATCGAGTTGATGCCTGGGCCGGCGAGAATCGCGTCGGCGGCATTGGACTGGTCGAGGAGGAGAACGATCGTGATGGGAGTCCCTTGGGAGATCAGACGCAACGCGGTGTGAGTCGCGATGTTGGCACCGTCGAGCTGCCCCGAGACGAGAGCTGCGTTGATTTGGTCGTCCGTGTCGAAGCTCGTCACCTTCGCCGTCAGGCCATTCTGCGCGAACAGGCCCTTGCTCATGGCGATCCACCAGGGGCCGTAACCAAGCCACGGTTCGGTGCCCATCCGAAAGGTGCCGGCTTCGGGGCTCGGGAGTGCGGACGAGACGGCCGACGGCGCCGAAGACGCGCTCGACGCGGCCGCTGGCGAAACCGTCCCCGGGGCCGTGCTCGGACTCGGCGATACCGCGCCTGAGCACGCAGCGATGAGTAGCGCGAGGCCCGCGGTGAGTGAGACGACGACCCTAGGGCGCTGGTTCCGAACCTGAGCGACGGCCATGGTGACCTCCTCCACGATCTGTCTCGCAAGCGAAACGCGGCTGGCGGTGACGTTGGAGACACTACGGGGACGGGCACGTCTTCACAACAGTGAGCAGGACATATGTGTCCTGAATATCAGACCCTGCAGGCTCTAGGCCGCGCTGCCAGCTTGCCGCCACGCACAATCGCCACTAGTGTGGTTGTGTCGCCTAAGGGCACCTGTCCTGCCGGTGGGACTCGGAATCCTGGCGGCAGCATCCTCGTCTCACATCGGCTCGACTCTGGGATACCCATCTGTACGGAGGCGCGCAGGCGTGACAGCTCAAAGAACGCTGCGGGGCACGGCGCTCCCGGGCGCCCGGCCCGTCCGCGCTCCGCGCGGCTCCGAGCTGACGTGCCGCGGCTGGCAGCAGGAGGCCGCGCTGCGGATGCTCATGAACAACCTCGACCCGGAGGTGGCCGAGGATCCCGACGCGCTCGTCGTCTACGGCGGCACGGGGCGGGCCGCTCGAAGCTGGGAGGCGTTCGACGCGATCGTCCGGGAGCTCCGCTCGCTCGCCGACGACGAGACCCTCCTCGTCCAGAGCGGCAAACCGGTCGGTGTCTTCCGGACGAACGAATGGGCGCCCCGGGTCCTCATCGCGAACTCGAACCTCGTCGGCCGATGGGCGACTTGGGAGACGTTCCGCGAGCTCGAGCGGGCCGGTCTCACGATGTACGGCCAGATGACCGCCGGCTCGTGGATCTACATCGGGACGCAGGGGATCCTCCAGGGCACGTACGAGACGTTCGCGGAGCTGGCGCGGCAGCACTTCGGCGGGACGCTCCGCGGACGGGTCGTCCTCACCGCCGGGCTCGGCGGGATGGGCGGCGCGCAGCCGCTCTCGGTGACGATGAACGACGGTGTCTGCCTCGCGGTCGAGGTCGACGAGGCGCGAGCCCGCCGGCGCCTCGAGATCGGCTATGTGGACCGGCTCACGGCGTCCGTCGACGAGGGGCTCCGCTGGGCGCGCGAGGCGGCGGTGAACGGGCGAGCGCTGTCCGTCGCCCTCGTCGGGAACGCGGCGGAGGTCGAGCCGGACCTGGTCAGACGCGGCGAACGGTTCGATGTCGTCACGGACCAGACGTCCGCGCACGACGCGCTCGGCGGGTACGTGCCGGCCGAGATCGCGCTCGCAGACGCGCTCGCCCTGCGTTCCGCCCAGCCGGAGGTCTACCTCCGCCGGTCGGTCGCGTCGATGGCGGACCACGTCCGGGCGATGCTCGCGTTCCAGGCCGCCGGCTCGATCGTCTTCGACTACGGGAACAACCTCCGGGCGATGGCGCAGGAGGGCGGCGTCGAGGACGCGTTCGCCTATCCCGGGTTCGTGCCAGCATTCATCCGCCCCCAGTTCTGCGAGGGACGCGGGCCGTTCCGCTGGGTGGCGCTGTCCGGCGATGCGGCGGACATCCTCGCGACGGACCGCGCGATCCTCTCGCTGTTCCCGGACGATGCCGGCCTCCGCCGATGGATCGAGATGGCCGAGGCGAAGGTTCCCTTTCAGGGCCTGCCGGCGCGGATCTGCTGGCTCGGCTACGGCGAACGGGCGAAGGCGGGCGCCGCGTTCAACGAGCTCGTCCGGTCCGGCGAAGTCGCCGCGCCGATCGTCATCGGCCGCGATCACCTCGACGCCGGGTCCGTCGCCTCGCCGAACCGCGAGACGGAGGCGATGCGCGACGGGTCGGACGCGATCGCGGACTGGCCGCTCCTCAACGCGCTCGTCAACACGGCCGCCGGTGCGACGTGGGTCTCGATCCATCACGGCGGCGGAACCGGGATCGGCTACTCCGAGCATGCGGGCATGGTCGTCGTGGCGGACGGCACGGAACTCGCGCGACGGAAGCTCGAGCGGGTGCTGACGACTGACCCCGGGATGGGGGTCATCCGCCACGCCGACGCCGGGTACGAGCGTGCGCTCGAGGTCGCCCGCGAGCGCGGGGTCCGGGTTCCGATGGTCGATCGAGGCTGACGGCCGAGGCGAGCGCGGGCACCGTGAGGGCGCCGCGTCGGGCTCCGGTTGCCGGTCGGGCGGTGGGTCGGGCCGTCTACGCACCGGGTGCGTCGTATAGTCGACCTCCTGCGCATCAAGAGGCAGTGAGGGCGGGTCAGCCGCCCCGCCCGAGCACGATTGTGCGGCGGGCAACGCCGCGGCGGTCGCCCCGGTCGTTCGAGTGCTCCACGAGTCGCTCCTACCACGCACCTGGCGCGTATCCGATGCGAGGCGCGGCCGGATGCGGGCTCGGCCGGATGCGGGGGCGCACCTGGCGTCGGGTGCCGCTGGATGCTGGGCGGTGCGGCTCCCGATGCGGGGTCCGGCTGCCGGTCGGGTGCGGCTGCCCGTCGGGCTATTCGCGATCGGGGACGATCGTCGGTTCCCCCTGCCCGGCGTGGACGAGGTCGGAGGCGGATCCCCCGGCGATCTCGGCGGCGCCGGCGTCCTCAGCTCGTTCCGGGATCCGCCGCAGGCCCGGCACCGGTGAGAACAGCAGCGGCACGAACGGCGTGAAGCCGAGGATGGTCCCGATCCAGATCCCGGCATGCGTCCCGAGCGCTGATGCGAGGACGCCTCCGATGAGCGACCCGATCGGGACCGTGCCCCAGACGAGGAACCGCATGGTGCCGTTGAGCCGGCCGAGAAGGCGCTCCGGGGTGATCGCCTGCCGGAGGCTCACCTGGTTGACGTTGTAGATGACGGCGAACATCCCGCCGAGGAACGAAGCCGCAGCGAGCAGCGGCACGGCCGTGCCCGGTGAGGCGATGGGGATGAGGAGGCCTGCCGGTCCCGTGAGGGCGGCCGAGATCACGATCGTCCGGCCGACACCGATCCAGGCGGCGAACCGGTTCGCAAGGAGTGCGCCGGCCAGGACCCCGAACCCGCCTGCGCCGCCGATGAGGCCGACCTGCGCCGGAACGAGGCTGAGATCGCGGTAGAGGTAGATCGCGAACACCGCGAAGACGATGTTGGAGAAGAGATTCGAGGTACTCGTGCTGGCGGCGATGCCCCGGAGGTACGGATTGCCGAGGACGTACCGGAGGCCCTCGCCGATCTCGCGGCGCATCCCCTCCCGCGGTAGCGCGACCGCGGCCGCCGCGATCGCGCCTGCTGGGCTCCCGCCCGTCGCGACCGCTGTGCTCCTGTCGGCCGCGGCCTCCCCGCCCGTCGCGACCGCGCCGGCCGCGACCCGCGGGGCTTCCACGGCCCTGATCCGCGCGATGAGGAGCGCCGAGCCGACGAAGCTCGCCGCGTCGACGATCACCGCGAACGGCGCCGTCAGGAGCGCGACGATGCCGCCGCCCATGGGCTGGCCGAGGATCTGGGCGGACGAGGCGCTCACCTGGAGCTTCGCGTTGCCCTCGACAAGGTCGTCGCGCGCGACGACCGTCGGCAGGTAGGACTGGTCCGCCACGTCGAAGAAGACCGTGCAGACGCCGTTCACGAAGCCGACGACGAACAGTTGCCAGATCGTCAGGGCGCCGAGGGCGTCGGCGAGCGGGATGCTCACGAGCATCGCTGCTCGACCGAGATCGCCGGCGATGAGGAGGCGGCGCCGCGGCAGGCGATCGACCCAGACCCCAGCCGGCAGGGTGAAGAGGATCCACGGAAGGAATTCGATCGTGGTGAGGAGGGCGACTTCGAACGGCGTCGCCCGAAGGACGAGGACGGCGATGACCGGGATGGCGATCTGGGTCACCTGCGTGCCGAACAGGCTCACCGTCGACGCGGTCCAGTAGCGTCGATAGTCCGCATGTCGGAGCACGCCGAGACGAGCGCTGGGCATCGGGACGGGCCTCCCTCGCTGACGGGCTGACGCACGGCGCGGCCCGTCTCGGACGTGTCACGATACGACAGATGCAGCTCATCGAATCCGTCCCGAACATCAGCGAAGGCCGCCGTCCCGACGTCGTCGACCGCCTCGTCGCGGCTGTCGTGTCCGTCCCGGGCGTTCACCTGCTCGATCGCACGAGTGACGCGAGTCATAACCGGAGCGTCCTCACGATGGCCGGCGACAGCGACGCGGTGTGCACCGCGCTCGAGCGGCTCATCGCCGGGGCGATCGCCGAGATCGACATGGCGCGGCATGCTGGCGAACACCCGCGCATCGGGGCGGTGGATGTCATCCCGTTCGTGCCGCTCGGCGAGTCGACGCTCGAGGATTGCGTCGAGCTCGCCCGGGGCTTCGGTCGGCGGATCGCCGAGCGGTTCGACCTGCCGGTCTACCTCTATGCGGCGGCGGCCACCCGGTCCGACCGGGTGAGGCTCGCCGACGTCCGCCGAGGCCAGTACGAGGGCCTTCGCACGGAGATCGGGCAGGCCGGTCGCGAACCGGATTTCGGTCCCGCGCGGATCCATCCACGAGCGGGCGCGGTCGCCGTCGGCGCCCGGCCGTTCCTCATCGCCTACAACATCAACCTTGCGAGCCACGATCTCGAGCTCGCCAAGCGGATCGCGCGCCGCGTCCGGGAGTCGGGCGGCGGCCTGCCGCGGCTCCAGGCGAACGGCTTCGAGGTCCACGAGCCGGAGCGCGGTCACGAGCGTCGGGCGCAGGTCTCGATGAACCTCCTCGATTTCACGGTCACCCCGCTCTGGCTCGTCTGGGAGACCGTCCGCGATGAGGCGGCGAACGACGGGATCGCGCTCGCCGAGTCGGAGCTCATCGGACTCGCCCCGCTCGCCTCGTTCCTCGCGGTCGCCGATCGAGCCGGGGTGGATCCGCAACAGCCGACCACGGAGCGGTTGGCCGGCGCCGCGCGGTTCCTTCGCCTCCGCGACTTCTCGCCGCTCCAGACGCTCGAGCTTCGGCTGGAGGCGGCGCAGGGTGGGTCGGCCGCCGCCGACGCAGGAGCCGTGCCCCCAGGAGCGTCGGACCCCGGCGCGAGGTGAATCTCCGCGTTCTTCCGGGTGGGCGCGGCGAGGTGGCGACGTCCGGCATCCTCATCGTGGGGGCAGCGCAGGTCGCGACGCTCGCCGGCGGGCTGCGGCGGGGCGGAAGCCAGGGCCGACTGGCGCTCCTCTCCATCGACGACGTGGGCCGCACCGGCCGGGATCGCGCCAGGGACGAGCGCCGGGCGCCGGTGGTCGCCACCTGGGAGAGCCGGATCGTCAGCGTGGGGCCACGGGCGCGGGTCGAGCGCGAGCTCGCGGACGGCGGCTACCCGATGGCACGGTTCGCCGTGATCGACGCGACCGGCGGCGTCGTGACCCCGGGCCTCGTGGACTCCCACACCCACCTGCTGTTCGCCGGCACGCGCGAGCGCGAGCTCCTGCTCCGGCAGGCCGGAGCCGGATACCTCGAGATCCTCGAGGCCGGGGGTGGGATCCTCTCGACGGTCGCCGCGACGCGCGCTGCCTCGGACGACGCGCTCGCGGCGCACGGGCGTCGCTGGCTCGGCGAGATGCTCCGCCACGGGACGACGACGATCGAGGCGAAGTCCGGCTACGGCCTCGACCTTCGGACGGAGCTCCGTCTCCTCGAGATCGCCTACCGCCTCGGCCGGGAGGGCCCGATCGACGTGGTGCCGACGTACCTCGGCGCACACGCCGTCCCGCAGGAGTTCCGAACGCGTCCGGATGGGACGGAGGCATACGTGCGCCATATCGTCGAGGAGCAGCTTCCGGGGGTAGCCGCCCAGGGGCGGGCCCGGTTCTGCGACGTCTTCTGCGAAGCGGGCGTGTTCACGGTGGACCAGAGCCGGCGGATCCTGACGGCGGCAGCGGCATTAGGGATGGCGCCTCGGCTGCACGCGGACGAACTCGCGCCGTCCGGCGGGGCGGAGCTTGCGGCGGAGATCGGCGCCGCGTCGGCGGATCACCTGGCGACGCCGTCGGACGCCGGGATCGCCGCACTCGCCGCCGCCGCTGCCACGGATCGTCCGGTGATCGCGACGCTCCTCCCGGCGACCACCTGGTTCCTCATGAAGGAGCATCACGCGCCCGCCCGGCGATTCATCGAGGCGGGCGTGCCCGTCGCGCTCGGCACGGACTTCAATCCGGGCACGTCGCCGACGGCGAGTCTGCCGCTCGTCATGACCGTCGCCTGTCTCACGCTCGGCCTCTCGCCGGCCGAGGCGCTCGTGGCGGTGACGATCAACGCGGCCCATGCCGTCGGCCTCGCCGACGAGATCGGGTCCATCGAACCCGGCAAGCAGGCCGACCTCGTCATCTGGGGCGTGCCGTCCGTCGATCAGATCCCGTACTGGCCCGGCGCAGATCTCGTCCGGATGGTCATCAAGCGCGGTCGCACAGTGCACGAACGGCCGACCTGAGCGCCACGCGGCAGTTGGGTCGGGGGCTCGCGCGCAGGTTCAGGCTTTGCCGCGCGACTCCAGGCGGACCGTCGTCGTCTCGGTCGGCAGGCTCGACGGCGTCACGGAGAGTCGCGCCATGGCTGGCCCTGGCGTTCCGCCGAGTTCATGAAAGAACCGTCCGAGGGCCTCCTCGCAGGCCGCCTCGTCCTCGCACATCGGCATCGGGACGACGATCCGCGGGTCCAGCTGGGCGATGAGCTCGGCTGCGCGTGGGGCTGCGAGGGCGCCGCCGACCGGCACGCAGGCGACGTCCACCGGCCCGATGTCGCCGAGCTTCTCCTCGCTGAGGAGGTGGCCGATATCGCCGAGGTGGACCGTGTGGAGACCGTCGAGCTCCACGACGAATGCCGTCTGCCGGCCGCGCTCCTGCCCCTTCGCGTCGTCGCGGTACGTCCCGATCCCGGTGATCAGGACCTCGCGTACTTCGTACTCGCCCGGACCATCGAGGACGAACGCACGCTCGAGGCTCGTCGGCAGGACCGTCAGACCGTCGCGCGAGAGGGCCCCCTTCGCTCTCGGCGTCGGGGCGTCGTCGGGGTGGCTGAAGGTCACGATCTCGCCGGTGATGCCTCGTCCGGTCGGCCCGACGATCGCGGGATACGGGTCGGCGACGACGACGGCGTCCTTGCCGCGGAGCCGGATGCACGAGCGCCCGTACCAGGTGAGTTCCATCGCCACGATTCTGACACACGCGCATCAACGGCGGCTTTTCGCGGGGCCGTGATTCCTCGCCCCTGGGTGGCGGCGGTGCCGGCCGCCATCCGGTCCGGCCGCCGATCGGTCTCCGGAAAAGGAGGACGGGGAGCGCCTGCCCAATCGGCGCTCCCCGTCGGAGGGAGGGAGGATGGAACTTGAGGAGAGGTTCCATGGGGAACACTAGGACGACGGTGTTCAGGGACAAGCGCCGAACCGATTAAGAAACGCTCACCCTCAGGATCGGCGCCGCGTCAGCCCGGACGGCGAGCCCACCGGGCTCCCGACGCGCCGGGCCCCGGGCACCTGCTGCCATCCGGCCTCCACCGTCGCGGCCCCGGCGATGGCTGTGCGACCATGCCGCGATGGATGTGCGTCGTTCAAGGGCGGCGAGCCGGCTGATCTCGGTGATGGTCGGCCTGGTCGTCGCGATCGGCGGCTGCGGCCCGACGGCGGTCGCACCGATCGGGTCCGGCGGGACCGCGCCGCAGGGCTCGAGCCCGGTATCCGGCCCCACGCTCGAGCCTTACTCGCCCGCCCCGAGCGGCCCACCCGAGGACCCGGCGGTCGTCTACGCTCGGATCGAGGGTCAGGTGGTGCAGATCCGCGGACTGGCGGCCCTCGCCCCGGTCTCGCCGAAGATCCTCGACGCGGCCGGCCTCGCCGCCGCGCTCCGAGCGGATTTCGACGCCGAGAACCCGCCGGCAGTCATCGCCGGCGAGCAGGCGCTGTATCGAGATCTCGGCCTTTTCCCCCGGGACCTGTCCCTCAAGGATGAGCTCCTGAGGCTCCTCACGAGCCAGGTCGCGGGCTTCTACCGGCCGACGACGAAGCAGCTGTACGTCATCTCCCAGACGGGCGCGATCGGGCCGAGCCAGAAGGTCACCTTCGCCCACGAGTTCGACCACGCCCTCCAGGACCAGCACTTCGGCCTGACGAAGCTCGGGATCGACACCGTCGGCCAGAGCGATCGCTCGCTCGCCCGACTCTCGCTCGCCGAGGGCGACGCGACGCTCCTCATGTCGGACTGGGCCCAGCAGGCCCTCACCCCGGTCGAGACCCTCCAGCTCCTCCAGGAGTCGGTGAACCCGGCCCAGACCGCCGTGCTCGCGTCGATGCCGCCGTTCCTGCGGGACCAGCTCCTCTTCCCGTACACGAGCGGCCTGCCGTTCGTCGAAAGCCTCTGGGCGAAGGGCGGCTGGGCCGCCGTGGACGCGGCCTACACAGCGCCCCCCGACTCGACCGAGCAGATCCTCCACCCCGAGCTGTACCTCGCCCACGCGGCGCCGATCGCCGTCGCGATCCCGGCCGACCTCGCGACCCGCCTCGGGCCTGGCTGGACCGTCTCCAGCCAGGACACCCTCGGCGAGTTCGGACTTCGAGAATGGCTTCAGATCGCGGGCGGGATCCTCCCGCAGGCGGCCGTGGCCTCCGCGACCGGCTGGGGTGGCGACCGGGTCGTGGTCGTCGAGGGCCCGGCAGTCGCAGGGCCCGCGGCGAGCTCCTCCGCCTCCCCGTCGGGCGCGCCATCCGCCCGCTGGGGCGTGGCGATCGTCAGCCGCTGGGATACCCAGTCGGCGGCCGACGCGTTCGCCACGGCGGCCCGAACGGCGACCGGGAAGCTCGGCCATGGCGACGTCGTGCAGTCCTCGCCGGACTCGGTGATCGTCGTCCTCGGCTCGGATGACACCGCCACCGGTCGCCTCGCCGCCGCCCTCCGAACGCCCTGACGGCGCCCGGGGCACCCGCGCCTCGAATCCCTCAGCGCTCTCCGCGATCGTCCGCTTCCGGCAGGATCGGCGGCCGCTGGACGACGGGTTCGAGGTCGAGGCCGGCGACCCAGTCCGCGATCTCCGCGCACGTTCCGATCCACAGCCCGTCCGTCGCCCGGGCGTGCTCCATGAGGCGCCCGAGCGCCTCGGCACGCGAGGCGCGCCCGGAGACGAACGGATGGTTCGTCAGGACGAAGAGTCCTCCCTCACGCACGAGGGCGTCGAGCTCGAAGGTCCAGCGCTCGAGGACCTCGGTCGGCCGGGCGATCGCCCCGGATCCGGAGATCTCCGGCAGGTAGACGTAGGCCTCCCAGTCGTCGAGGCTCCAGTGGGCCGGCAGTTCGACGATCCACGGCGCATCGGGTTGCGGTGTGGTCGCCAGGTGGTACGGATGGTCGGCGTCCATGAGCCCCGAGTCGTAGCGGAAGCCGTGCCGGGCGAGGATCGCCGGCATAGCGTAGGTGAGCTCCCACGTCGGTGCCCGGTAGCCGACCGGTCGGACGCCCGCCACACGATCGAGGGCGTCGAGCCCGCGAAGGAGCCGCGCCTCCTCCTGGGCCGGTGTCGCGTGCCGTGAGCCCTCGTGGAGATACCCGTGGTGACCGATCTCGTGGCCGGCGTCGCGGATCGCCCGGACGGCCTCCGGCCACCGCTCGGCGGAGTAGCCGGGCACGAAGAACGTCGCCCGGATGCCCTGCCGATCGAGCAGCCGAAGGAGCCGCGGGAGGCCCGTCCGCGGCCCGTACGCCTGGTGGCTCATGACGTCGAGCCAGCCGGCGGCCTCCGGCCGATCGACGAGGATCGCGCTCTCCGCATCGAGGTCGAACGTGAAGCATGCGGCCGCCCGGATGCCGTCCGGCCAGCGGAAGCCCGGAGGCAGGGTGGAGCGCCAGTCGAGCGTCGCCATCGCCCGCCCCCCTCAGCGCCCGCCGCGCCGGAGCGCGACGAGGGAGAGCATCTCGTAGGCGAGGTTCGCCGCGAGGAAGGCAG